>NZ_JAUBQS010000053.1:0-41763 GCF_036701355.1 Microcoleus sp. Pol12B3 | reverse complement strand
TCGGTAATAAATCTTGTTTATTGCCGATCGCCAAAACCTAGAATGAGGCAAATCCGTCGTTAGCGCAGCCCGCCCCTACGGGGGCTACGCCAACGAAGAGGATCGCACTCCTGAGCGGGCTAGGTGCTTGTGGCGCACCTTGCGCTACTTAAAAATCAAGGACTCAAGTCCTTACTACAAACCCGATTAATTGATGATTTCGCTGCGAGATACCTTACTGCTTCTAGCAGGATTTGGCGTTAATTCGGGTGGCGAAACTTGAACACTTCCCCACTCATTCAAAAAGCTTTTCAGCAAAACCTCTTGCTGAGTGCGAAATGTCTCGACATTTGCCCCGCGATTCATAATCACAAACCACACTGTTTCTTGTTTTTGAGTTGGCAGCGCTCCGCCCAAAGCGCTAACATTATCCAACGTGCCAGATTTGATTACTGCTAATTTGGGAAGCGGCCGTTCTGATAGTATTCCTTTATCTTTCCCAACTACAGTTAAGACATCAGCAACTGTCATGCTGTAAGGTTCAAGATAGCGTTCTAAAGCTATAAACAACGCACAAGCAGCCCGGGGAGAAATGAGATTTTCTTCGCTCAATCCCGAACCGTTGACGAGTTGAATTTCTGCGGGCGGAACTCCGGTTGCTGCTGCTGCTTTTTGCGCGACAGTTTTGGCGCCCCCGACAGTATCAGCTAGCATATCTGCCATGAGATTGTTGCTGTACTGATTCATTTTTTTGATCAGTTCAGCAAGGGGCAAAGAATAATGTTTGACTAAAGGCTGCACGTCGTTGGGAGATGTTGGCAAAAGTTGTACAGTACCCTCAATGGCTATTTGGGGTTTTGGCGTATTGGGAGGCAGAGTTTGATACTGGGCGGCGGCTTCGCTGGGCCAGATTTGACTGTTCAATCCTTGTTTGAGCAATTCTCCCGATTTGAAGGGATCGAGTTCAAAGTTCATATAAAACTTATCGACAATTATTAAATTGCCACTGACTCGCTTGATCCCTTTTTGACTTAAGGCGTTACCAAGGGCGATCGCCTCTTCCCAAACAAACAACGGATCGGCGGTTCCCTGAACAATTAAATCGCCTTTTAGTATGCCGTTTTCTATTTTTCCCGTTGTACCAATTAAGGTGATAAATTGATGTTCCGGCCCGAATTGTTGCAGCGCTACCAGAGATGTTGCTACTTTGGTAATAGAAGCGGCCGACAGAGGAACTGTACCTTGGTGATTGGCTAGCAAAGTATTGCCAGATTGCATCCAGACGCCTTGGTTTTCTTTGGCAAAACCTTGGGCTGCCAACCCGTTGAGATATTGCTGGATTTTGGTACTTGTGGGGGTTTCGGGATTGCTAGCAGAGACTATTAAGGGCTGAGGCTGACTTGGTTTAACTGGCGGCGGGGAAGCTTCAGCTACAGGAGAGGGAGATGCAAGTTGAGGTGATTCAGTAGCTGCACATCCGGCAATAATTGTAAGAAGGGCGATCGAACTCGCAGCAGTCAAGTAGCGGTTTTTCAGCATTACTTTAATTTTTTTCATCAAATGTACGATCGTCTGTTCGGCACGCCCGATGGAAATTTTAGCACTAGCCAGCGCGTTGTGGAGCCTCCGCATCTGCGTTACCAGACTCCCGAACCGCTGACATTACCTCTCTTCTTCTCCATCTTCCTTCGCGTTCTTTGCGTCTTCACGGTTCGTTAAATAGATATTTTTTAAAGACTGCGGAATTTTATACCAATAGTCCGGACTGTTTTTAGTTCGTAGTCTGAAACCCTGGATTTTCCGTTGGTAGCTCGATTGCCTTGGAGCCTGGAAACCCTTATTCTACGGTTGGTAATCAAAAACTGCCCGAAGTATTGAAATCTAAAATCTAAAATCTAAAATAGTATGATCTTCAGCGCCTGGGGCCTTCACCCCAGGCCGATCGCTCTCACAAATTTTCGATAAACTGGTTTATCCAGCCATACTCCCTATACTCAGCGGCACCATTTCGCCGTGCATCGTCAGGCCTAATAACATCGGCCCGCCCGGTCGAATCAACTCTCCTGTAAGCGCGCAGCGTTCCTCCTGCTGTGCTGTGGCATTAATGCTGGCTCGAATATCCGATCGAGAAAACATCTGCCGATACTCTCCAGACTTCTGCTGCACGTAATTCCAGAGCAAATCTCGAATCAAAGCTTGATAGCCTTGATTGCCCGCGAGCTCTTTAAGTCTCTCCTTGAGTTCTCTTTCGAGTCGAATGCTGGTGACTTCCATTTCGGTGGTTGAGGTTCTAGGTAGGGTATGCATAATTTTTTCTCCGTGACGGGTGGACATATGTGTAATATCAGTGTAGTATGTTTACAGCTAGATTGAAAGCCTCTTAACCACCTTCTGCCTGCTGTGAAATTTCTCCCCACCTACTCCACCTATCAATTGAAGTGCGATCGCCCCACGGGTCACTCTGAGTCGTTACGGCACGTTTTTAGCACGGGTTTTGCGACTGTCACAGCAACCTCGTGGGCGGGCTTGGGCCTAATTAAACGCGGTTATAGTGGATTAGGACAAATTGCAGAAATTAATTACAACGAGGTAGACCGGGACGGTCTGCAAGTGGCACAGCCACATCGAGATACGCGAAGCGGGAGGTACAGCTAAACGACTGTACCAAGACAGGATGAAAATTTGCCTTTAGCAGTTTTTCTAGCCCCCGCTTCTAAGTAAGAGAAGCGGGGGCATTTGATTGGATATTTGAGAAATTCGATCCGCTTGGGGAACTGGGAAAAAACCAGATGTAGCCAATGCTGACGAAGCAAGCAAAATTCAAAATTCAAAATCTAAAATCCAAAATTGATGAGGAGGAGCAAGCCGTGACCGTAGTAACTGATGTATTGAGGCAATCTGTGGTGGTGTTTTCTCAGAATTACCTACCAATGAGCCGTGTCAACATCAAACGGGCGATCGTACTGTTGGTAACAGGCAAAGCTGAACCTCTGGATTTTAGCATCGGCAACGGCTGGCTGGTACGATCGCCCAGCACCAGCATCCACGTACCCGAACAAATCCGCTTAACTTTTGGTAACAGGGAACGCTTGTGGAAAGTACCCCCGGTCAATCGCCGGGAAGTTCTGCGCCGCGACGCTCATTCTTGCCAATACTGTGGTAGCAATCGGCATTTGACGCTGGATCACGTGATGCCTCGATCGAAGGGCGGCCCGCATACTTGGGACAACGTAGTGACTGCTTGCGAACGGTGCAACTCTCGTAAGGGCGATCGAACTCCTATAGAAGCTGGAATGTCTCTGCGAACTAAGCCAAAGGCTCCCATACACCCCACTGTTGCTTTTGCCGAACTGTTTTGGCACGAATATCAAATAGGGGAATAGGGCATGGGGAATAGGGCATGGACCAAACAAGTAATTGGTAATTGGTAATAGCTAATAGTTAATAGCTAATTAAGTCCTGTAATTGAAAAGGATTTTAGGTCCCAATAGCAAACTTTTCATTCCGACCTATCCAATGTCCGATGGCCAATGCCCAATGCCCGATGCCCGATGCCCAATGCCCGATGCCCTATTCCCCATGCCCAGTTCCCGATTTTCAATTTTAAACTTTCAATTCCAAATTTAGGGCTGTCAATATGCTGAAGTTGACTTACACTGAAACGGGCTTTAACCTCGAGCGTTTGGCTCAATCTCCCGAACAGTTAGTGGCGCTGCGAGTTGTGCTGGCTATGCGAGTTGGTCAAAGCATCAGCGTCGAACCGAGCACTGCGGCATTTTTGCTGCCCGCGAATTTGCCGGCGCTGTCTCTGTTGGAATCTGAGGCCCGCCGAAACGACAACGATGCGATCGAGCTTTGTGTTGCTGATACTGACTTTGTAGAAGTGACTCTGCGCGGTACGTGGATTTCTGAGGCGTCCGAGGGGGCTGACGGCGTGTTTGCGACTGTGTTGGGCGATCGGGCGGAGCTATTGCTGCTCAATCTCTGGCTCGAAACTCAGGCTGCTGCAGAGGTTGTCGGGGAAGTCGGCGATTAATATCGGATGTGGAAGGAAGAGGGAAGAGGGAAATATTTTCTTCATCTTCCACTTTCTCCCACTCCCCACTCTTCACTCTCCCTCTCTCCTTAAGGCGTATAAATTATGTTGAAGTAAATTCCCTTATCTTGCAGATTGTCGCCTTTATCGCTAATTCTCACCAAAGGGAAAGCGTAATCTACCCGCAGGTTCACCCGCTGTATCGGTTCCCAGATTACCCCCAAACCCAGACCGGCTAAAAATGTCTGATTGGTTAATTTATTAGGATTGTTCGCAACGTTCCATACAGTACCTGCATCCAAAAATGGAGCTAATTGTAGTTTTGGATTTCCCGAAGCATCGCGCTGCAAAGTAATCCGATCTTCGATGGAAACTCTGAAGCCGTTATCGCCAGAACGGACATTTTGGCGGTAGCCACGCAAAGATTGCCCGCCGCCAATTACAAATTGCTGGGAAGGCAACAAACTATTAGCTGACAACTGCAAGTCTGCCTGCAAAATTAATAAATGTTTGTCATTCAATCGCTGTACTCGCTGCACTTGACCCAGCCAACTAAAAAATTGTCCGTCCGGGTCAGAACCTTCGTTTTGAGTAGCATCAAACAAGCTAGTGCCGATCGTAAATTGCGATCGCAAAGCCCAAGCGCCCTGAGGGTCGCGCCGAATGTAGTCCTGTCCCAGCTTAATTGAACTCGTAGTGGTGACACCATTGGAATCCGGGCCGATGCCAAAAGCATACGGTTCGCCGGCGAGAAAAGTTCTGCCTGTCTGATAAGTAAAACCGGCAGACAACGCAAATTCTTCGATCGGCGTTCTCCGCAGCGGCTGGCGGTAACTAACTTCAAATAAATGCGATTTTCCTGAAATGTCAAAAGCGTCAAAAGGTGCTTGTACGATACTGTTGCGGTTCGGGGCCGCCCTCAATTGCAAAGTGCCGTTCATCGCATTTAGCGGCACGCGATAGCTGAAATCAAATACGTCTGAATCGCCGAGCGATCGATAATAAGCCGCCGCAAGTTCGTCGCCATTTCCTGTTATATTGCGGTGCCGCAAACTAACTCCCAATCTTTCGGAACCGACACTGGGAGGCGAGTAATTGTCAATGCTGAAAGTAGGCTGAAATGGATTAGCTTCCGAGACTCTGACGATCAGAATGCTCTCGGCTTCATTATCCCCAGCCCGCAGACTGGCCTCTACATTGTCAAATAAAGGATCGACCCGCAACAGCCGGAGTTGGTCTTCTAAGGAAGCTGTGCTTAAAGGCATTCCGGCACCGAGTCGAATCCGGCTGCGGATGTAATTTGGATTCAATCTTTTAGTTCCTTCTACCTCAATTCGGGCTAGCTTGCCTTCAATCACTTGAATTTGGACTACCCCTGCGGTGATAGTTTGGGGTGGCAAGACTGCTCTCGAAGTGATGTAGCCACGATTGAGGTAAATTTCGGTAATTTTGTCGGCGATTTGTTTGAGCTGTTCTAGGGTGGTAGAACGGCCTTCTAAGGGGTTGACTAAGGCATTAATTTCGTCTTGGCTTAAAATTGTGCTGCCCACTACTTGAATTTTCTGCACCTCAATTGGTGTATTCGGCAGGGTTGAGGGAACTGGCGATGGGGACGGCGGCGCTACTGTGGGGGGTACTTGGGGAGGTTCTGGCGAAGGCTGCGGGGCCGGTTGCAGAAATCGATCGCGATTTGGATCTGGCTGAGTCGGCGGCGACGGTAACAGCGGATCTGGTAGTCGCTCGCGGTTTAAGTCGGGCGGGAGGTTTCCCGGTGGCGTCTGCGGGTTCTGAGCTAAAACATGATTACAATTTAGCTGGTTCTGACATTGGGGATCGTTGTCAACCAGATTTGTTTGTTCGGGCAAGATGCCCGCACCACAAGCAGCTTCATCGATTGTGGAACAGGCATCTGGGCTGTTCTCGGCGGGGTTCGATTGTGTTTCTGGTTCAGGGTTGGTCTCGATGGAATCGCGAAGCTGATTTAAGTTGGTCGCTGTTTCATCCTGCTTGATTTCCAGTTTTTGCAGTGCTAATACTTGATTGCCGGTATCTGCTGAGTTGTCAGCGGCGACGGGCAACTGAGAAATATCGTTGGTTTGGGATATAGCTTTATTGGTGTAAAAGCAAACCATCGGGAGCGAAGTTAGAAGTGAAATCCCTAACCGAAATAGTGCAATATTTGCATTCGGGCGCATAATTAATAATTTCTCTAAAATAAGTTTGTCGGCTGCTTGACTATGCCAGTTTATCATTTAGTATTAGGCGAAATTTGACCATCAAAATCTTCACAGTCCGCCTTTTAAGATGCCAGAAGTCAGAACTGCTTGCCGATCGGTACACAAATTTTAATTTATTTAGCACGATCGACCAAACAACCCGCAACAGCCAAAAATCATCTGTGGCGCTGCCAAATACCGCGCTTTAAACCGAGTTTGTCGTACTTGCTGCACCAGTCATACCATTTGAGATTTGAGATTTGGCAATGACTCGCCCAAAAACGGATACCGTACCCCGAACGCTCATCAGCGTAGATCCTAAAATTTTAGACTCCTGTTCGAGATTCCTGATTCAATGCAACAAGTAAATCTAAAATCTAAAATCTAAAATCTAAAATCAACTGACTGATGGCTATCACAGTTTGGGGCTTGCCTACCGTTGCATTCTTTTTTGGAACTGGTGTTTAATTATTTTCTGGTGATAGGTGTTAATTCACTTGTGACTAAGGGTTCTTGGGCTATTTTGCCGAGTTCGACTGAGTTGAGCACTGCTGACCACTCGATCGCTAAACTGGCATCGCTGGGAGACTCGATACGCAATTGAGCTAGAGTTGCCAGGTACTCGTACCAAAGACGTTGTTGGGCGAAGATACTGAGCTTGGTGAGATCGGGCGATCGATCCAACTCTGTTTGCACGGTTGGGGCGAGTGCGGTGCGGTTGATCCACCCGGAAACGAGAACATCATCTCTTGTATTTTTGGGGTTGCATTTGATAGTAAAGTACCATTGATAGTTTTTGCCAACTTCCAGGGTTGGCGAGTTGTCGTCGGAGTCGAGGCTGACGCTAACTACACCTGCACGGCTAGTTACCATGCGAAAACTTTTTTTGTACAGTGTTTTGTCTCTTTGGTCTGCTAACTCAAACTGAACTGTTTTGTCGAGGGCTATAGGAAGGTAGTAGAAAAATGTTGGCTTTGCTGATATGGTTTGCCCCATAGTTGATTGGGGAATCAAAGCAGTTAAGGCAGTTGTGGCCGTGGGGCATTCTAAGCCGCGGGTTCCTCCCCCTTCACGCCTTCCGGGTACTCCGTCCTCCGGCGGTTGAAAGGTATTCCACGTGGAACCGGTTGGCTGAATGTTCGGTGTGCTTCCCCTGGTTTCAGGGGGTTGAACTGTTTGCCAGTTGAGGGGTAGCTGCCGTGGTGAGGGGCGCTTGACAATGTTTGCGGGGCTGTTGAGAGCCTCTGCTGGTATTAAGAAACTACCGGCGGCAACTGCCTCTAAAGACAGAATTAATGAAAAAGCACCGATATTTAGAGCAGACTTCAAAGCCATGACGAACCTGCCTTTTGATGAACCTAGGAACTTTATCGCACGGTTTTATTCTATCCAAGGTTTTGACGGATATAGTAATCTGTTGTACTTAATTTATATCTTTAGGCAGATACGATTATTTTGGTCGCTGTGCTCAACATAGAATTCTGTGTCGCCTTTGTCAGTGGTAGCTTAGTAGTTATACTTACTTCCATTCACGGCACCAGGTTGGGTTGAGCTTGTTAAACCCAACTTTGACAAAGACTAATATTCGGATCCTTTTAACTCTAGCCAGAGGATACAGCGCGTCTTTTCGTAAAAACACCCGGTTGATGCGTCAATCCTGAATATCAGGAAACTCGGCAATTTTGCTGGTTAACCTCAAGCGAGCGGCTACAAGTTACAAATCAGGTTTTCTGTACAATACCGGCAAGAAATTTAGCATGAATCTCGATTCACCTGTTCTCTCGGACAAACAGCCTTCGGGGCTGCGGATGGTAAGACCCATCGGAGTCTTGGCACTGCACGGCATTGCTTTTTTAGGAAATAGGTTGTTCGCTGTCGATCGCGCCGAAGGGCTGCTATTGGAGATCGATCGAGAAACTGACAACACTACTGTTTTGAATCCTTATCAAACGGCTAAGTTTGCGGGCGCAACCGGGCTGGCTATTTCGGAAGATACTCTCTGGTTTGCGCGGGATGAGGATATTTGTTGCTGTCGGGGCGCAGTTCGGGACGGGGCGATCGCTGCACTCAAACCGGAACATTTTGTTTCACTTTCTTATCCTGCTGACGGGATTGCTGTGTGGAAATCTACGCTTTATGCGACTTGCCAGAGATTAAATGCGATTCTGGTTTTTGACCTGAAAACTGGTCGGGAAATTACTCGGTTTTACGCTCCCGGTATAGGGGTGGAAAATATCACAGTCCGGGATGAGGAAATTTGGGTTTGCGACAAGACTGAGCAAACTGTTTACTGTTTGGAACGGGGAACTGGGGAGATTAAATTTAGCGTTTTGACTCCCTTTGAGTCGCCTTCTGGTTTGGCTTTTCACAAGGATTCCGAAACGGGAGAGGAGGTTCTGTACGTGGCTTATGCCGGGGATGAACTTTACATCCGGGATGACCCGAATTCGGAAGATCCTTTTCAGTTGACAAAGCGCGATCGCACTTTTATTCAGCCTTTATATTTTCACTACAATGAAGCCGAGCGCTACGCTCTGTCAAACGGTTTTTTGATGGAAATGTCTTATGTGGAGGAACTGTCTCCTCTCGATGAGGTAGAAATCGAAAATTTGGAGTGGCGGATTGCTTTGCCTTCGGAAACTCACCGACAAAAGGTCAGGAAAATTACGCCGATTGGAATGCCTTTTACTGAGGAAATTCAGGAAGGAGAACGGGTGGCGGTGTTTAAGTTCGATCGGCTGCACCCGGGAGAACGCCGAATTTTTGGCTGGAAGGCTTTGTTAGAAGTTCGATCGATTAAGTATCAGTTGTCGCCTAGGGATGTCGAAAAGATTCCCAAGCTGTCGCCGGAGTTTGCAGCTAAGTATTTGGTGGATAATGACAATTTGGCGATGGATACGGAGATTGTGCGATCGGCTGCTGTGGCTGCCATTGGCTCAGAAACTAATATTCTGAGGCAGTTACTGAGCATTCGCAATTTTGTTTACGACCAACTTTCTTACGGAATTAGGCCTCACATTGACACTCCAGATATTGTATTACGCCGCGGCATCGGTTCTTGTGGCGAGTACGTGGGCTTGTTGTTGGCTTTGGCAAGGTTGAACGGGATTGCTTGCCGCACGATAGGCCGCTACAAGTGTCCGGCTTTTGCTGACAGAAAAGGTGTGGCGCTGGAGCCGGATTTCAATCACGTTTGGCTGGAATTTTACATTCCGGGTTTTGGCTGGGTGCCGATGGAATCTAATCCTGATGATATTCAAGACAGAGGCCCTTATCCTTTGCGATTTTTTATGGGTTTGGCTTGGTATCACGTAGAAATTGGCAAGGGAATTCGGTTTCAAAGTCTCACGAGCGGCGGTCTCCCTTTGAACAAGGAGGATGTTTCCGTGGGGAGTCTGGCAATTAATCATGTGAGGTTTACAATTTTGGAAGATTTGCCAGCAGTTTGAAGAGAGTGTTAACAATTAACAGTTAGCCGTCAACATTCAACTGTTAATTGTTAACATTTTTCATCTAAAATCGAAAGTAGAAAATGTAAAATCAGAGGAAGAGGGGTTGTGGAATTTTCGATTGCTAATATTCTTGTTTCAGTGGCCTTTATACTGCTGCTGACTGTGACTGGCGGAGTCGCTTATTTGACGGCGGTTGAGTGGCGCGATCGCAGGCGGTTAGATAAGGCTAAACGGAAAAAAAAGTAACGGTTTGCTGTTGACAAATCGCATTTTTTATGATAAAAAACAAGGCGACCTGGTTGGCTCGCCTTGTTTTGTGATTTGAAATATTTTCACTGCAGAGGATATCAAGTTCATTAACATAACCGTTAGAAGTTTGTAGTGACCACTTGAGTCTTCCTACAAAACTACGACTCACGGGCGTCCCGCGCCATAATAAACACAACACAATAAACACAGAGGAAAAAGGGGATTGTGTATTGGGGAGTTTAAGTCCACTGTCGGAAAAATGTGTTTTCTTGCCAAGCCGCAGCGGTGCGTTTTTCAAGTGCTGCCATTTCTGTTTCGTTCAGCGGTTGGAATTCTTGGGCGACTTTTAAGTTTTCTTCTAATTGCTTTACTGAGTCGGCAGCGATGATGCAGCAGTTAACGCCGGGAAGAGAAAGCGTGTAGCCCATTGCTTGGTGCATTCCATCTAAAACACCGTTCTCAAATAATTTGCCGTAAGCAGGTATTTTCATGGCTATGACGCCGATGTTTTTGGCTTTGGCTACTGGTAAAGCGGTGGTAACAAAGGAGCGCGGATGATGTTTTTCGGCGGCGTTGAGGGAGATTAATATTGTATCAAAAGGATAGCGCTCCAAGCCGGCCACAATGATAGCAGGTTCGTGGTGTCCGGTTATACCGGAAAAACGAATTATTTTTTGCTCTTTGGCTTGTTCGATCGCCTTTATTGCTCCTTTGGCACTGAAAATTTGGTCTAATTCGGCTTGGAATGAGACGTGGTGGAGTTGCCACAAGTCTAGCCGATCGGTTTTCAATCTTTTGAGCGATCGCTCTAAGTCTCTCCACGCGCCGTCTCTGTCTCTGGCGGAGGTTTTTGTGGCTAGGAATAGGCGCGATCGATATGGTGGCAAAACTTTGCCTAAGTTTTCTTCGCTGGGCCCGTACTCGGCCGCCGTGTCAAAATAGCGAATGCCTAGTTCGATCGCGCGTTCAATTTGCGCCGCTGCTTCTGCTTCTCTTCCCGGCTGCGACAGCGGTGTTTGTCCGGCCCCACCCAAACCGAAAATCGGCACTTTGACCCCGGTTTTGCCTAACACTCGTTCTGGCATTTTTACTGTGGTGGCGGCCTTGTTATTTGGTGCGGCTGCGATTTCCCGATCCTGCTGTTCAATCGCCTTAGCGCCTGCAATGCCGCTGGCAACAGCTATACTGCTCAATATAAAATTGCGGCGAGTCTTTTTGCGGGTCATGGTTTCCGTCTCCTCAGAATATGTGAGAGAAATTAACCGCGTTTGTGTTGGCACAATACATAAACTTTTACTGCAAATCGGATAATTTTCCCCCTCTCCGAGGGAGGAGATAGCCTGGGGAAAATTATTTATGTGCCGATCGACTATTGGTCAATTATCCATGCGCGAATCAGTTCGTTTATCTGTTCTGGTACTTCATCGTGGGGACAGTGACCGGCTTTGATAAAGTGTTCTGTTAACTGCGGATAGTGTTTGCGAAATTTGGCGCTTCTTTCTGTGGAATTCATCCACGGATCGCCTTCTCCCCACAGCATTAGCAACGGGCAGGTTAATTGACTAAGTAATACGTCAATTTTTTCGCCTTGGGGTGTTCGGAATACGGAAGCGAATACTTTGGGGGCACCGGGATCGCAGGAGGGAAGGTATATTTCTTCTACTAATTGGTCTGTGACGGCGCTTTGGTCGAGATAAACTTTTTCTAAGGTTTTCCGAATTGTCGATCGCTGGCGCACGTACTGGAACAGCAGAAAACTTGCCCAATCTTGCTGAAATAAGGTTTTAGCTATTGCAGATATGGCTTTTTGCAAGGGGGGGGCTTCGGGTGCGGGCTGCGGTTCGCTGAAGGGGCCGGCGCTGTTGATTAATATGAGTCCGGCTGCTGATTGGGGGCGCTGGGCTGCTACACACAAGGCGGCGTAGCCTCCGAGGGAGTTGCCGGCTAGTACGGCGGGCCGGCCGATGATGTTGGTGATAAAGTCGTGGAGTTGGTCGCGCCAGAGGTCGCCGCTGTACTGCAATTCGGGTTTTGCCGATCGCCCAAATCCCAAAAGGTCGATCGCCCACACTTCAAAGTCTTTGCTCAGCCCGCTGATATTTTTGCGCCAGTGGTCTGTGGAGGCTCCAAAACCGTGAATTAACAGCAGGGGAGGGCGTTTTGGATGCCGATCGCTGGATCGAACATAGTATACTGAATGCCCCCGCCACTGCCAGTAAGTGCCGGCTATGGGGGCTGTGGTGACGGCTGGGTTTGCTTGCATAATGTAAAGAAATAATTATTTACTTTAACTATTGTATCGCGACGCTCAGATTTATAAAGTTTGCCATCCGCGCGGGGGTTCCGCTAGCAAAGGATTCGTCAATGTGAGCGAGTTGAGATCTGGCGATCTTCCGCACTCAGAATTAATAAGTTTTGTAACGAATATTGATTTTGTGAGGGGCGCAGCAATGGGAGATGTTTTGCCCGATCGCATTTGGGAAAATAAATCGGGTTTTGGGTGCAACATACCTAGGTATGATGATTGTTCTGTGTGGCGGTAAGAGATAGCTCTGGGGCTATGGGTGCAAAGCTTGGCGGCGAGGGTCGAACCGGATGGGCGAGAGTCAAGGGATCGACTTTTTTATAGTTATTTGCGAGCTTTTCCAGGTGGGGATCGTTTGTTCAAGAGGTGTTGACGGCGTGGGGATGCAGCGAGCCGTTTGGTTGCGAGTTGACAAAAGCTGAAATCAAAAATTTCGCGGCTGGGAGAAGTTATAAGTAAAATTACCGATGGTTCTCTGCAGAAGTTTCTCAGAATCGCTGAATATTTTGTGACGTTGTTTGCTGTTCTTAATTGCTTAGATACTCTAATATAGAAGTAGAGCTGCGCCGCTCAATTAATTAGCATTTTGAATACTAGGGAGCCAACTATGCAGGGTGTGAACTTTATCCACCTGAAAGTTAGGGAGTTTTCTGAGTGATTGCTATTTCACCTCGTCCCGTCGGACGCAATTGGATTACGATTAGCTTCGCTTCTACTCTATACCTTTGTCCTATTTTGGATCTGCTCCTAGCAGAGGTGCCAGATTACTGGCAAGCGGAATTGCGGTTGGGGCTTCAAGAAGCTTTGGTAAATGCTGCTAAGCATGGAAACAAATTAGACCCCGGTAAAACTGTTGGAGTCCGTTTTTCGATCGTTCAAAACCAATATTGGTGGGTGATATCGGATCAAGGTTCTGGCTTTAATGCCCCTTGCAGTTGTAACCTTTATACCGATGATTGCGACAGTCTCCTAGCAGAGGACGTTTCAGATAACTCTGGACTACCCAATGTGGAACAGGAATGCGGTAGAGGCTTGTTTATTCTTTACCAAATATTCGATCGGGTAGAGTGGAATTCTCAAGGTACAGAGTTACGGCTGTGCAAAGAACTTCCAAGTCGCTACCGACTGCCTCGCTTGCGCTAGCACCGCTATGAAAGCAGCATTTTTCATCTCAGCTAGACCTGGAAAATTTTTCGTTCCCGGACTGAAGTTTGCAATGAGAATTTGAACGCTCTGGCTATTGATAGCTGATCATAATGCAAAATCTGAGTTTTGAGTTAAAAAAGTATAAATCTTTTGAACTCACAATCGCGCTGCTCGATCGATCGGCGCGATTGTCTAATTTTTGAGCGACTAATCAAACCAAAACTCAAGACTCTATACTCAAAATTATTTGCCGTGGGTGGGACAGGGAGGAGCAGATATAGATCTATCCAGCCATCCTGCTGCTTGGTTTAAGCGCGGGAGAGCTTCTTCGGGCTGTTTTTTGAGCAAAAAGACCAAAGCGGCCGCAGCTTGCTCGCAGGCCCGCGCGGAACGGTTTGCTTTGAGGCGGTGCCAATCTTTTTCGGGGATGGCGAGGCGCGCGGCTAGAGCTTGGGCTAGTTCTACCGTGCTCAGCTCGTTGAGGTTGACAGTTTGGGTTGTTTGTGTAGTTTCAAGCATAATTGGCAATTATACGGATTTGGCTGCCGTTTCTGAATTTAAAAAATATACTGCATATAATAACAACTTAATTGGAAATCGGTTTTTTTTATTATTGTCAGGTTTGCAGATCGAAATGCCTCAACAGCCGTCAGAGTTAAATCCGGAAGAGCAAGAAAGCGAGTTTGTTCAAGCGATCGCAGCAGTGGAGCGATCGCTGGCGGCAGTCAAAGAACGGTACACTCAAATTCAGGTCGATCGACAGCGCCAAGTCGAACTCGGCCATCGGCGCGAAGAAATCCGCCAGTCGGGGCGCCGAAATCCATTGCCGCAACTCAAAAAAGAATTGCGGGAAATTGAGCAAGAATTGGAAACTATCGAGTTGAATTTAGAAAGCAGCCTGTTTTCTTGGGGGAGCATAAAACAACCTTTTTGGCAAGCAGTTCGGTTTGGGGGACTCGGTATTTTGATCGGTTGGATTTTGAAATCCTATGCAGGTTGAACAAGGTTGGGATTTTGGATTTTTTTATTTACCGCAGAGGGCGCAGAAGGCGCAGAGGAAGAGCAAAGAGAGAAATATGGTGCAAAATAAATATTAAATAAACAGGAGTGGATATGACAAATCAACGAATAGCAGCAATTTTGCGCGCAGGTGAACCCGACGAAAGTGTAACTGTTCAAGGTTGGGTTCGTACCAAACGCGAATTGAAAGAATTTGCCTTTGTCGAAGTCAACGATGGTTCGGCGATGGCTAACTTGCAAGTAGTCATAAATTCCGATTTGCCAGACTTTGAAAATGTACTCAAACAACTCAATACAGGTGCATCTCTAGAAGTGTCGGGAGTGCTGGTAGCTTCTCCAGCAAAAGGACAGCGCATTGAGTTGAAAGCCTCACAAGTGCAAGTTTACGGCGATGCAGACCCGCAAACTTATCCGTTGCAAAAAAAGCGGCATTCCTTTGAATTTTTGCGGACAATCGCGCATTTGCGGCCGCGCACAAACACCCACGGTGCTGTCTTTCGAGTCCGCAATGCTTGTTCGGCGGCGGTACACCAATTTTTTCAAGAACGCGGTTTTTTGTGGGTTCACACTCCGATTATTGCTGCTAGCGACTGCGAAGGTGCGGGGGAAATGTTCGCCGTTACCAACTTTGATTTAAAGAATGTGCCGCGCACTGATTCGCAAGAGGTTGATTATGCTAAAGACTTTTTTGGAAAGCGCGCCTATTTAACAGTTAGCGGCCAGTTGGAAGCGGAAGTTATGGCGATGGCTTTCGGAAATGTTTACACTTTCGGACCTACTTTTCGAGCGGAAAATTCTAATACTTCGCGACATTTGGCTGAGTTTTGGATGATTGAACCGGAGATGGCGTTCTGCGATTTGCAGGGAGATATGGATTTGGCTGAGGCGTTTTTAAAGTACATTTTTAAATACGTTTTGGATCGTTGCCCGGAAGATATGGAGTTTTTCAACGAGCGCATTGACAAAACGGTTTTGGCTACTGCTCAAAATATCATTAATAATCAGTTCGAGCGGATTACTTATACGGAGGCGATCGCACTTTTGGAAAAAGCCGACAAAAAGTTTGATTTTCCTGTCAGTTGGGGTTTAGATTTGCAGTCAGAACACGAGCGTTATTTGGCTGAGGACTTGTTTAAAAAGCCGACAATTGTCAGCGACTATCCCGTCGGGATTAAAGCATTTTATATGCGTTTGAACGATGACGAGAAAACGGTGCGAGCCATGGATGTTTTGGCTCCTAATATTGGGGAAATAATCGGCGGTTCGCAGCGGGAAGAAAGGCTGGATGTGTTGGAGCGGCGGATGGAAGCGCAGGGTATGAATAAGGAGGAATTGTGGTGGTATTTGGATTTGCGCCGCTACGGTACTGTGCCTCACGCTGGCTTTGGTTTGGGATTTGAACGGTTGGTGCAGTTTATGACGGGAATGGGGAATATTCGGGATGTGATTCCGTTTCCGAGAGCGCCTTTGAGTATTGATTTTTAGCAAAACTTAGGGACACTCCAAGAACCCATTGGTATCAACTTAACGTCAAACGTATTATCAGTCTACTGTCGGACGATTAAGCCTCGATCCCCCTTAGCCCCCCTTAATCAGGGGGGGACAAGAATATTCTCAAAGTCCCCCTTCTTAATGGATATTTAGAGGGATCTAGACTCAGCTAAAAGCGATGTTTATCAAGGGTTTTAGGCTGAAGTTTACACCAATGGCCGAAAGCCCGCCTCCCTACCTGAAAACAGAGGAATGCAAGCCTTTGTTACCAATTAAGTTGCCGAGGGAATTGTGATATCAACAGATTGCACTTTGACCGAATTTCCCAAACTCGATAACGGCGGTTGAATTGCCGCCGTATTTCCCACTACTAATGTTACAAGATTCTCCGGTTTCAAGTAAGTCTTAGCTACGCGCTGCACGTCGGCAATTGTTGCTGCTTCGATGCTGCGGCGGTAGCGAAAAATGAAATCTTCGGGATAACCGTAGTATTCGTAGCGCATTAATCGCGACAAAGTTTGACTGGGATTTTCAAATTTAAAGATGAAAGAATTCAGGGTGGAATCTTTAGCGAAAGCTAATTCTTCCGGGGTAATTGGTTCGGTGCGGATACGATCGATCTCGGCGCGAATTGCCTGGATAAACGGTACTGTGGCGTCCGATCGCGTTTGGCCTCCAGCGACAAACACCCCCGGATAGTCATATCTCGGACTCCAAGCCGCGTATACTGAATAAGCTAAGCCTTGGCGCGATCGCACGTTATTAAACAAACGACCACCGAAACCGTTGAGAACCCCGTTCATCACGTCCAAAGCACCGTAATCTGGACTGCTGAGCATTCCGCCCAAATGTCCTATTTGCACGTAACTTTGACTTAATTGCGGCTGATTTACCAAAAATACGCCGCCCCTATTTGCTGGCGATACGGTTGGTAGTGCAGGCACTTCTGCACTTTGACTCGGTTGCCAGTTGCCGAATTTTTGCTCGACGAGCGATCGCATTTTAGCTGTATCAAAGTCGCCAGAAATACCCAAAATCATATTCTTGGGATGAAAATATTTCTGGTAGAAACTCACCAAATCATCGCGGGAAATATTGGCGAGGGTTTTGTATTCTACCGTGCGCGCGTAAGGACTGCGATCGCCATAAATTAATTTTTGAAACTCGCGGCCGGTAATACCGTCAGGATCGTCATTGCGGCGGGCGATCGCACCTTGAGTTTGATTCTTTGCTAAATCTAACTTTTCCTGAGCAAATATTGGCTCTCGAATCACTTCCGCAAATAAGTCAAACACGGGTTCCACATCTTCAGCTAAAGCACTAAAATTAGCCGTACCAGAAGCAACATCAATCCCAGTTTCTACCGAAGCTGCTCGCTGTTCTAGCAACTGATTTAATTCATCAGCCGTATGCCCGCTCGTGCCGCCAGTTCGCATCACTTCTCCCGTCAATCCTCCCAATCCAATTTTCTCGGCAGGTTCAAAGCGCTCGCCCGTGCGAAATAGCGCCGTTCCCCCGACTAACGGGAGTTCCCGGTCTTCCATCAGATACACCCGAATGCCATTTTTCAGCTCGAAGCGAGTGTATTTAGGCAGTTTAATTTCTGCCAGCGGGGGAAATGTTAATTCGTCGTAGTGTTTGGGTGCCGCCGCAAAGGAAGGTAACAAATTAAACGTGCCAAGTGAAACAGTAAAAAAGCAAAGCGATAGCAGAAATAACTTTACTTTTTTCAGTCTCAATTTAGTCCTTTTCATTCTTTCTCCAATGTTTCCTAAGTTGACAATTCGAGGCAGAGCCTCGCGGATATACGTTCCCAGGCAGAGCCTGGAAACGAGTGTTTCTTCCCTCTTTCTTCTTCCCTCTTCTTACCCTGAGCGAAGCAGAAGAGCCTTCTTCCTTTTTCCTTTTTCCTTTATTTCATAAGTTGACAATTCGAGGCAAAGCCTCGCGGATATGCGTTCCCAGGCAGAGCCTGGAAACGAGAGTTCCTTCTTCCTTATTCCTTCTTACCTCTTCCTTCTTCCTTCTTCCTTCTGGTTACAGTGGCAAAAGCTTACCAATCGTGCGATTTTCCGGGCGAAAAGTTGCCTGAGCGACACGCTGAATGTCAGCGGGAGTAACAGCCGCGATCGCATCCAATTCCTTGAACAAATTTCGCCACGAACCGGTGTTTACTTGATAGTCCGCCAGCGCAAATGCCATGCCCATATTAGAATTGAGCGATCGCAATAAATCGGCTCTCGCCTGAGTTTTCACCCGCTCCAATTCCAAAGCAGAAACGGGCTCAGTTTTCAGGCGATCGATTTCCTTGCTCAAAGCTGCAGCTACTTCATCAACCGTGCGGCCCGGAGCAGTTTGAGCGTAAAATAACATCAAATTCGGATACTTTTCCCCCGGATAACCGCTAAAACCTTGAGCCGCCAGCGCCAATTGCTGTTGTTCTACCAAAGATTTGTAAAGCCGAGAAGTACGGCCATCGCTGAGCAAAGAACCAATCATTTCATAAATCGCATTGTCGGGATGATTCATCGCAGGCCGATGGTATCCTTCCAAATACCAAGGTTGAGTTTTTAATTGCAGCGTGACTTCCTTAGTTTGCGTTTGGGGAGGTTCGACAATCTGCAATTCTGGAGGCGCTGGTTTCGCCTTGTAACGACCGAAATAAATTTGAGCTAGTCGCTTCACCTCCGAAGCTTTCACGTCTCCTACCACGGCCACAGTCAGCTTGCTGGGGACGTAGTGAGTCTCGAAAAACTTCTGCACGTCGCTGCGGCTAAGGTTTTTAATGTCTTCAGTGTAACCAATTACGGGGCGGCGGTAGGGATGAGCAGAGAAAGCTTTGTTGGCAAAAACTTCAACCATTTGTCCGATCGGAGAATTCTCGGTTCGCAGCCTGCGCTCTTCTAAAATTACCTGTTTTTCTTTGTAAAATTCCCGAAATACTGGTTCTAGAAATCGCTCGGATTCCAGCGACATCCACATTTCTAACTTATTAGCTGGAAGGCTGTAAAAATACATTGTGGCGTCGGTGGAAGTAGCGGCATTTAGTCCGACTCCGCCTGCTTGTTCCACTATTTTGCCGAGTTCATTACGCTTGACAAATTGCGAAGCTTCAGCTTCAACTTTGTCGAATTCTGCTTTTAATTGGGCGACTTCTTCAGTTTTGCCGCTGGCCTTGGCTGCTTGCATTTGCTCGAAGAGTTGGTCTTGTTTTTCTAAGAGCGGCTTTTCGGCTTGGTAGTCGGTAGTGCCGATTTTTGGCGTGCCTTTAAAGGCTAAATGTTCGAGATAGTGAGCGACACCTGTTTGACCGTCGGGTTCGTTTGCGCCGCCGACATCGGCGTGAATCAGAAACGATGCTACGGGCGCTCTGGGCCTTTCGAGTACGATGAATTTCATGCCGTTGTCGAGCTTAAATTCGCTGACTTGGCTGATTACTCGATCGAGCGACGGTTGAACAGAGACTGCTTGGGAGCCGCTAGCGGGGTTGGGGCGGGCAAGGGCCATTTCTGGAGAAATGCCCCACCACAGCAGTACAGCGGCCAGCAGGGAGGCGATGAATCGAGTTTGGCGATCGGGCGATTCCCTACGGGATAGCTTCGCTTCACGGGGTTTTTGGAACTGCGGGGTCATTCGATTTTAGATTTTAGAATTGAGATTTTGGATTGTCAAACAAAAAATGTTTGTGCTCGGCGGTCAGAGATTCTTTTTTAAGGATAAAGATTTTTGGAGGCATAAGCGATCTGTTGCGCCGCAGATGTTAGGCTGATACAGCAAATCTCAAAAAGGGTCTGGAGTTGAGCGAGGAGTTTTAAGTTTGGGATCAAAGCCGCGCACAACTTAAAACTTAACATTAATTTAGCCATTCAGTCCCGATACCGTAGATCCAAGTCGCCAATTACCGATTGCAAAGCCATGCGAATTTTTAATCAGTCTCCTCCTTCTGAAACAGAAACCAAGAAGCGGATTTTACAAGCCGCTCAGCGGTTGTTTGCCCGCAGCGGATACGACGGCACGACAACTCGCGATTTAGCAGCGGCGGCGGGGGTGGCAGAGGGTACGCTATTTCGGCATTTTGATAATAAAAAAGCGATTTTGATTGAGGTGGCGACGGAAGGATGGGTGGAGTTGCTGACGGATTTGCTGACTGAATTAAGCGAGATGGGCAGTTACAAAGCAGTGGCTCAGGTGATGCGGCGGCGGATGCTGAATATCCGCGAGAATAGCGACATGATGCGGGTGTGTTTTTTGGAGGCGCAATTTCACCCGGATTTGCGCGACAGAATTCAGTTGGAAGTCATCGGAAAAATGACTAATGTGGCTGAGGCTTTTTTTGAGACGGCTATGGAAAAAGGAGTTTATCGGAAGATGAATCCGAAGATTGTCGCTCAGGTATTTTTGGGAATGTTTGCAGTCGCGGGTTTCAGTCAAAATACAATTATGGAGCCGAATGCTTCTCCGCAGCAAATGCAGGAAATGGCTGAAGGACTCGCAGATATTTTTCTGAATGGGGTTTTAATTAAAGATGAATAATTAGGGCAATAGGAAAAACTTGTTATGAGCAAAGTTTTGCACTATTCTATTCGGCGGCTAACGCAGGAAGACGAGCCTTTTTTGTGGCAAATGCTGTATGAAGCGGCGCACATGGCAGAAGAAGGCGAATCAACGGTGCAAGCGGTTGTCAATCATCCTTTAATTGCCAAATATGTCAAGAATTGGGGACGTGCAAACGATTTGGGCTTCGCAGCCATCGAATTGAACGCCAGCCAGCCAGTAGGAGCCGCCTGGCTGCGTTTGTTGACAGGGGATGACAAGGGCTTTGGCTGGGTTGACGATACTACCCCGGAATTGGCGATCGCGGTTCTTCCAGAATATACAAATCAGGGTGTAGGAACGCAGTTGCTGGCTCGTTTGTTGTCAGCGGCAAAAGCATCTTATCGATCGGTCTCCCTGAGTGTCAGAAGCTCAAATCGGGCCCTGAGTTTGTACGAGCGCTGTGGATTTAAAGTAATTGACGGAAGCGAGACAATCAACCGCACAGGAGGGACATCATTCACAATGAAAGTGGATTTTGATTAAGTGAATTATTACTCTATAAATTCGTACATCTTTTGCACCCACTTCTCCCGATTATCCTGCCATTCATCCGTCACTACTTCCCAAGTTGTATTGCTTTCAAGTTCCAGCAATAGACTTGATACTTCTTCCAGCGTCGATGCTATATGACATTCTTCTACCCAACTTTCACGGATCATTTTCCAGAGACTTTGTACCGCTTCTCGCTGAAAATTGGATTCTAATTCAGCTAGCAATTTCGCTAGGTGTTTTTCGTCACTTGCTGCTGATACCTCGCTCATCCAACAGTCGCGACGTTCTTTCCATTCTTCCGTCACTGCGTCCCTGCTTAGGTGGGCTTGAAACTCTAACAGTAATTGGTTTAGTTCTACCATATTAAATTTGGTATTGTTTGCAGTTTGTGCTATTTTTGGACAAATTTTATTGATTGAGACTGTTGGTTTTTTATAATGAGCTATGTGGCTGAGGCTTTATTTGGAAACGGCGATGGAAAAACAAGTTTATCCAAAGATGAATCAGAAAATTGTCGCTCAGGTATTTTTGGCAATGTTTGCAGTCGCGCCCTTCAGTCAAAATACGATTATGGAGCCGAATGCTTCTCCGCAGCAAATGCAGAAAAGGGCTGAATGACTCGCAGAGATTTTTCTAAATGGGGTTTAGCTGAAAGAGGAAGAACTAGCGATTAGTCATTAGGAAATATTAGGTTATAAAAACGCATCTCTACCTGCTCTGACTCCTGGAAACTAATCCTTAAACTTGTGTATTTGCGGTACCCATTTCTCGCAATTCTGCTGCCATTCATCAGTAGTCACAGCTTTCCAATTGGTATTGGTTTCAAGTTCCAGCAATAAACTTGATACTTCTTGAACAATCGATGCTCCAAGACATTCTTCTACCCAACGGTTACGACGCTCTGGCGACTGCATATCTACCGATTCCCACTGCAAGTTAGAAGATTTATATTCAACTAGCAGTTATGCTAGATATGTCAGGTTAACTGATGCTGCCACATCGCTAACCCAACTTTCCCGGCGCTCTATCCATTCTTTTGTCACTCCTTCCCATTTGAGGTTGTTTTCAAACTCTAACAGTAACTGATTTAGTTCTACCATCTTAAATGTTTGATTTTTTGTATTTTATGCTACAGTTGTAGCAAAAGTTTCAATAAACAAAGTATTAAATTTTTTTTAAGATTGCGGTCGCAGTGAAACTACAGAATAGATAACGGAATAATGAGCGATGAATTTACTTTAGAGATGCTAGACATTCCCAGCGGCTGGCAGCGCGGGGAAGGTGACTGGACAGGAGTGGCGGCGGCTATGGCTAGAGGGGAAACTGTCGAAGTAATTCAAGAAGTTGGTTCTACTTTGTGGCAAAACAGTCTGCCCGAAAAACATTCTTTGTATTGGGATGGGGAAAATCTATCAACTATCAAAGCCAGAATTTGGATTAGTTTCACGCAGAGAAGATTTTCCCCGGAATCTGCTTTGCCAAAAGTTCAGTGGCATCCGAGAGTGTTGTGGATAGGGATAGGTTGCGAACGCGGAACAGGGCGAGAATTAATAGAAACTGCGATTAAACAAGTATGCCGTGCTTATCATTTAGCGGAAAGTGCGATCGCAGGTATTGCTACAATAGACACTAAAGCAGGTGAAGTCGGCTTGCTGGAACTTTGTCAAGAGCGAAATTGGCCGTTAAAAACCTTTGCTGCTGACATTTTAAGTTCCGTAGAAGTCCCCAACCCTTCAAATATTGCAGCAAAAGCAGTCGGGACGCCCAGCGTAGCAGAAGCTGCGGCACTTTGTGCAGTTAAAAAAGAAAATTTAACCGCAGATGAACGCGAATATACGCAGATATCCATCAATCATCAGCGCCCCTATGCGTTTATCTGCGGTTCAAATGCCCTCTTAGTTCCTAAAAAAATATTTCGCACCAAAAATCCCCCCCTTTCACAAGGAGGGGTTAGGGCGGGTTCTGCGGTAACAGTAGCGGTTGCAGTTTGCCCGATCGAGTATCTGGGATAATGTATTACTGAGACAAAGTATTGGCATTCACAAATCGACCAATCAACCCAGACACGAATGACAAAACAATCGAACCAAACAAAGCCGGCCAAAAACCGTTAACCGCAAAGCCGATATTGAACGCACCCGCCAACAACGAAGCCAGGGAAAGCGAAATTGCATTCACAACGAATAAAAACAAACCTAAAGTAATAATGGTCAAAGGCAGCGTCAGCAATGTAAGAATCGGTCTGACAACCGCGTTCACCAATCCGATAACAACAGCAGCCACCATCGCCGCCGGAAAGCTAACCACCGAAATACCTGGTACAATGTTAGCGGTAACGATCAGCGAAACTGCTGCTACTATCCAAGTTAAGAAAAAACTTAGCATATCTTTTTTTCCATCTCCATCACTATTAATTAAGATTGTACCTGGTTAGTCGATCGACCCAAGTTCGGGATACACTACGAAATACCCACCTTGCGAGAATATCAGACTTATGAAACTTCGGCAACTAGCAGCATTCCTTTTGGCGCTAACTATCTTCATCCTGCCGCGGCCAGCGCTGGCTCAATCTAAATATTACGCTCCGCCGTTGTCCTTTAGCAATGCCGAACTGACAAGACGCGATTTTTCGGGTCAAATGCTGCGGGCCGCTGAGTTTTCTAACGCTAATATGGACTTGACTAATTTTTCTAATGCCGATTTGCGGGGAGCAATTATGAGCGCTTCGGTGATGACTCAAGCGAATTTGCATGGCGCCAATTTAACTAATGCAATGATAGATCAAGTTAAATTTACTAATGCCGATTTAAGTGATGCAATTTTAGCGGAAACAATTTTGCTGCGTTCTACTTTTGACGGAGTTGATATTACCGGCGCTGACTTTACCGACGCAATTATGGACGGCTCACAAGTTAAAGAATTGTGCACAAAAGCCAGCGGTATTAATTCTAAAACAGGGATTTCTACTCGCGATTCCTTGGGATGCCGCTGATTTATTTTATCATTCCATAATTTCACTTTCTGGAATTTTGGTATGGGCGGGCTAGAAGCCCACCCGAAAAAATCAATACACAAAATAAATTTGTTTGTGGAACGGGCCGGAGAGTCCGTTCCTGAAAGCTTAGCCTCAACCATAATTACTAAGGCTTTGCTTTTTTCTGAGCAGTCGCATAATGCTCACTCATTAACTGATTAACTTCTGGATTGTAAATCCGCAGATAATTCCAGTAATTTTCAAACACCGATTTTACGTATCCTTTCGTTTCAGGAAAGGGAATTTTTTCCGCAAAAGCATCCGGGTCACTAAAATTAAACCTCTTCAACCAATCTGATACTGCATTCGGACCGGCATTATAACTCGCCACAGCTAACATCGAGTTATTCTTGTACTCGTCGTGAGTGTGATCCAAATACCACGTACCGAGTTTAACGTTGTCGTCCACATTCTCCAATGAATACTTTTTGAGGCTGATTTGAGCGGCAACCCAAGCTGCTGTTTCAGGCATTACTTGCATTAAACCGGTGGCGCCAACTGATGATTTGATGGAGGGCATAAACCGCGATTCTTGACGGATTAATGCGGTTACTAATACTGGATTTATTTTGCGTTCTTGCGACCATTTGACAATGCTTTCTAAGTAAGGAAAAGGATAAAGTGCTTGCCAATAAATCGGTTGCTGTCTGAGATCGAGGTATTGGGTTCTATCATCTGGTTTATCGCGCTGCCGCAAACTACTAACCATCCACAAACCGTCTAAATTGTCTCCGACTGCAACTCGCATTAAACCGTCGGTAAACTGTTCGGCAATACTTGGTTCTACGCGGTCGATAAATTCTACTTGCCACAGCGTCCAAGCATCTCTATCTTGACCTAATTGATAGAGCTCTTTCAAGGCAGGAGAACCGGCGGTTGGTTCGGGGCGCTGAGGGGGCCGCACTACATTGGGAGACAAATCTCGGACTGTGGTAAAGTCGCCTACGGGCCAGCCGAGAAGTACAGCCGATCGCCACGCAAAATATGATTCTGGATAGCGTAAGATCGTGTAGTCAAATGCAGTCTTGGCGTCTTGTTCGCGGCCGAGTTGCTGTGCCCATTTCCCCACCCAAAATGCTGCTTCTGGAGCTTGTTCGCTGTCGGGATTGTGGGTGGTTAATTCTCTCGCCCACTGCCAAGCTGATTTTAAATCTCCGCCTTTGGCAAACTGCTGGGCGATCGTCCACCGCAATTCGCCAGCTTTATCAGAATTATTGTATTTTGTCAAGAGCAGCTTCCGGGTATCTGAGGCGGATTGACCGCTGCGTGCTTTGTCGAGAAGTTGGGATTTATCTAACAAAGCTTCGGGGGCATAATTGGGGAATTTGCTAATAACTCGATCGAGCAAAACGATGGCTTCTTTCGCTTCGCTCAGCCGCGATAGCCGAATTAAACCCAAACCAGTATCTTCGGCATCGGGAAACTCGCGCACTAATTCTTGATAGGCAATTCTTGATTCCGGGATTTTTCCGTCGAGCCACAAACCGCGAGCTTTGCGGTAAAGATTTTTGGCGTTGCGGGGAGCTTTCCCGTAAGCAATAGCTCCTTTGCCGTAATCTTGTTTTTCCCAATAGCCAAAGGCAATTTCTTCCCAATCTTCCGGTTTCAAAGCGGCGCTGTTTCGCTGCACCAGTTGTTCCAAAATTGTCCCGTAGTCTTTGACATAATGACCGTGTTTTGCTACGAGCAGCATCAACTGCGGCTGATTGGGATTTTCTTTTAACTTGCGGAGGGCAATTTCTACGCTGCGGGGATGACCAGGAAATTCAGTAATTGCCTGTTGCCAATATTCCGGTTTTGACTTGCCTAAAACATATAAAGCTTCTGCTGCTACGGGGTCGTTCGGATAGTTTTTGAGCAGTTCCTGCCAAGCTTTTTGGGCTTTGCCTTTGTCGCCGCTCAATTGGTAAGCTTGCGCTCTTTTTAGGGCAATGTGAGCAGCTAAAACCGGATATTCTTGCTCTAATTTGTCCAATAATTTTAATGCTTTGGCCGCATTTCCTTGCTGGATTAAATCGCTGGCAAGCAGGTAGCGGGCGCGGCTTTGAGGGGAGATTTCCTGCTGCGGGTTCGTACTTTCAGACTGACTGGCTGCGAGTTCAACTAATTTTGCCGATCGCTCGCTCGGTGACAGCGACACCAGCATCTTGACTTCCGATTCGGAATTCGCTGCATTCAGGGGCTGCTGAGCCTTCTGGACCGAGCCAAAACCCATCCATTTCATCGCAGCAACCAAAGAGCCGATCGCAATAACGCAAACTGAAACGCTGATTAAAACAGAAAATCGGGCCCGGCGTCGTTTTAGCATGGGAAAATTTAAGAAAATAACAATAGATAACCGATCGTTTGTCAAAAGCCATCAGAGGCAGGATGGGTGTTCCACGCCATCACAGGCAGGAGACCTGTTTAACGAGAAATAAATGTTAAGAGTGGGGCAAAAACGGACAGCCGACCCCCACACAGATGATTGAGATTGGTGGAAGATCCGATCGCAGGCGGACTTGGCTGATATAGTAGCAGAATTTATTTTGATGTGGAGCGGAAAATTTGTGCGACCGATCTATTTACGCGCACAAAGGAAAAACCACAAACCACCCACTACAAAGTACAATCAAAAATCTAAAATCTAAAGTGTAAATCAAAACATGGAATTTCTAGTCACCGATACGCCCCGCTCTGTTTGGACCGGAGACGCCTTGGCAATTGGTCTATTTGAGGATGCCCTGGAACTCACGGGCGATCTGGCACAATTAGATGAAAAGCTTGCAGGCACTTTGAAAGAGCTGCTACTGGAAGTAGATTTTAAGGGCAAAGTGGGCACCAGCGCCATCACCCGCGTCGGCGGCAATAATCCCATTCGCAAAATTGCGATCGTCGGTTTGGGCAAAACAGAGGATTTAAAATTAGACACCGTGCGGCAAGCAGCAGGCGTTTGCGCCAAGTTAGCCAAAAAAGAGAAATGCAAAACCCTCGGAATTAGCTTTCCGGTGTGGAAAAACGCGCCGGATGTTACAGCAAGCGCGATCGCCGAAGGTGTAGAACTCTCCTTGAATCAAGACAACCGTTTCAAATCGGAACAGGAAGACAAAAGCCCGCAACTCGAACAAATTCATTTGCTCGGTTTTGCCGGTACCGAAAGTGCGATCGCCCGATCCCGCCAAATCACTGCCGGAGTCATTTTAGCACGGGAATTAGTCGCAGCGCCGGCAAATTTTGTCACTCCGATTACAATGGCAGAAACTGCTCAAAGTCTAGCTGCCGAATGCGGTTTAGAATTAGAAATATTGGAGCGGGAAGACTGCGAAAAACTCGGCATGGGAGCCTTTCTCGGCGTTGCCCTAGCATCTGATTTACCGCCTAAATTCATCCATTTAACTTACAAACCAGAAGGCACACCGCGCCGCAAAATAGCAATAGTCGGCAAAGGATTGACCTTTGATTCTGGTGGTTTGAACATCAAAGGTGCGGGCAGCGGCATTGAAATGATGAAAATAGATATGGGCGGCGCTGCGGCTACTTTGGGTGCGGCAAAGGCGATCGGACACATCAAACCAGATGTAGAAGTTCACTTTATCAGTGCCGTCACTGAAAACATGATCAGCGGCCGCGCCATGCGCCCTGGAGACATCCTTACAGCTTCCAACGGCAAAACAATTGAAGTCAACAATACGGACGCTGAAGGTCGTTTAACACTGGCTGATGCTTTGGTATTTGCTGATAAATTGGGAGTTGACGCGATTGTCGATTTAGCAACTCTGACCGGAGCCTGCGTAATTGCTTTAGGCGACGATATCGCGGGTTTGTGGAGTCCTCAAGATAGCGTCGCTGCCGAAATAGTCGCCGCCTCAGAGTTGGCAGGCGAAAAATTTTGGCGAATGCCGATGGAAGAGAAGTATTTTGAGGGCTTGAAAGCATTGCACGCCGACATGAAAAATACTGGCCCTCGTCCCGGCGGTTCGATTACGGCGGCGCTATTTTTGAAGCAGTTTGTAAAGGATACTGCATGGGCGCATTTAGATATTGCCGGCCCGGTTTGGACTGACAAAGAAAATGGTTACAATGGCCCTGGGGCTACCGGTTTTGGAGTTCGGACTTTGGTGCAGTGGGCCCTGGGCGGCGCTTAATTGTGGATTTCCACCCCAAAAATTGAGATTTTCTCTGCCTTAAAAGTCTGTTAGTCCATCTGTGAGCCAGGGGTTTTTAACCCCTAGCTCACTGCTTAAGTAATCTAAAAGAAAATTTAATACCGATCATTAACAATTTAAATGTTTCTGAATCAAGAGCTAGGCGAACCTATTTATTCCGTTACAGGGAGCAACCTAAGCGTTGCTAGCCGTGACGCTCACCATTGCTCATACTTGCGATAAAGCTTCCTTTCCGGGGCCCAACCTCGACAGTTTTGACATTTCCTGAAAAAATAGCTGTTTCATAAAAAATGAAAAAAGTATATAATTATGTAAATATTTCACTAGCCGAAATCAAATAATTAGATTTGATCGGATTTGCATTGGTACAGATAATTTTTTTCTTGAACTTTATGCAAGAACAATTAACAAATTTTTTTTCAACAATTTCTGTATCTTCTACACTCGCCTGCAAGCTGGTGCCGGAGTTGCGATTGTACGCTGTTTTTGACTCGCTGACTGCACTGGCTTATTGTTCGATCGCCCTATCTTTAGTTTATTTTACCCGCCAAGGTTCTCACCGCAGGATTTTCCGGGTGTTTGCCGTTGTTTTTTTTGCCTGGGGTGCGGCTAAATTGACGGAAGTTTGGACGCTTTGGCATTCCATATATTGGCTGTCGGTAACTCTTAAAGCTACAAGTGCTTTGATTTCTTGGCTTTTAGCCGCAGTCGCCTTCGCCCTGATGCCGAAAGCACTTGCCGAGTCTGGTTTTAATCAAAGAGAAAAATTTCAACAACAGTCGTTAAAACAGGTAGAAGAAAATCCGCACCAGCATGATATAGAGAAAGGAGAATTGGCGAAAGAATTGATCGATTTTTACGCTTCAGATACTATTGTCGATCGCGCTTTAGCTCTCAATTCGCTTAATGAACAGTTAGAAAAAGAAATTGCAGATCGCCAGCGAGTTGAAGAAAAGTTGCAACTGACTCAGTTTGCGATCGACCGATCGGCAGATGCGATATTCTGGATCGGACCCGACGGTAAATTTTTGTACGTCAACGACGCTGCTTGCACTTCATTGGGATATTCTGCAGCAGAATTGCTCTCGATGACAGTGCACGACATCAATCCAGATTTTCCCCAAAGTGCTTGGAGCTTGCACTGGAAAGTCTTAAAACGCTGCGGTTCAGTTAATATTGAAGTTCACCACCTCACTAAGTACGGTCGCATTTTTCCGGTAGAAATTACGATCGACCATTTGGAATTTAACGGCAAAGAATATCAGTGCGCGTTTGCTCGCGATATTAGCGAACGCAAGCGGATTGAGGCAGCTTTGCGAGAAAGGGAAGAAGAATTTAGGTCATTAGTTTCTAGCATTCCCGGTGCGGTTTACCGATGCAGTGCTGCTGGGCGATCGAGCCTAACTTTTATCAGCAGTGGCATAGAAGCTATTTCCGGCTATCCTGCAGCTAACTTTATGCAAAAACCGGTGCAGGCTTTTCCGAGTATAGTTCATCCCGATGACGCTGAGCAGATCGAGACAATTATCGATCGGGCTATTAAGACAAAACAACCTTACATCATCGAATATCGCCTGATGCACTGCGACGGAAATGTGCGGTGGGTTGCAGAGAAAGGTCAAGCCCTTTTCAACGCAGACGGTGAAGTTTTATCCCTCAACGGTGCCATTTTTGACATGACTGAGCGCAAAGCAGCGGAGGATGCTTTGCGGCTCTCCGAGGCGATCGCCAACAACAGAGCCCAGCAGCTAGAAATCGCTCTCAAAGAACTTCGAGAAACTCAAGCTCACCTAATTCATACCGAAAAAATGTCAAGTCTCGGTCAAATGGTAGCTGGAGTAGCTCACGAAATTAATAACCCTGTCAGTTTTATCTACGGCAACATTTCCTACGCCAGCCAATATATCCGAGACTTGTTGCAGCTTGTGGAACTTTACCAAAAACACTATCCTCAGCCCGTGGTAGAAGTTCAAGAATTTATTGACAATATCGATTTAGAATTTTTGAGAGAAGATTTAGTAAAAATATTATCTTCGATGAAAATGGGAGCCGATCGCATTCGCGAAATAGTTCTGAGCTTGCGAAATTTCTCGCGTTTAGACGACTCCGTAAAAAAGCCTACCAACCTTCACGAAGGCATAGATAATACCCTCTTAATATTGCACAACAAACTCCGAGCCAGAGGCGACTATCCAGAAATAAAAATCATCAAAGATTACGGTCAACTCCCTTTAATAGAATGTTATGCTGGTCAGCTCAATCAGGTATTTATGAATCTGCTTAGCAACAGTATTGACGCCTTGGAAGATGCTTGCAACCAAAAAAGGCGATCGGCTGCCGGCGGCGACGATTGGAAACCAACTATTAGGATTCGCACAGAAGCCCTGAACGAAAATAGTATTTGCATCCGCATTGCCGATAATGCGATCGGCATGACAGAAGACGTGCGGAGTCGATTATTTGACCCGTTTTTCACGACAAAACCGATGGGAAAAGGCACTGGTTTAGGGTTAGCCATCAGTTACCGAATTGTCGCGGAAAAACACGCCGGAGCCTTGAGCTGCCGTTCCACCGTAGGAGAAGGTACGGAATTTGCGATCGAGATTCCTTTATGAATTAGTCCGACGGAAGTATCAAGACTTTGGCAGAAGTTATCGCTCACTAGAAATTGTAAATTGGGGTGTAAAAAACTTTCAAGTTTCAAAAAAAATCCCAAAATTGGCTATAAATTACCCAGCTAATGTTCAACATGGCAGTGAAATTATAAATTCTGTACCGCGACCTAAAGTTGAGTTGACTTAGATCATACCAAAGTGTTGCTCAACTACAATCAACCGTGCGATCGCCAATCCTAATCCCGTTCCTTTCCCTACCGCTTTCGTCGTAAACAAATGATCGAATATTTTCTCTTTGACTGATTCACTCATACCCTTTCCATTATCAGTAATGGTAATTTTAGCCTGGTTATCTTCTAGTGAGGTTGTAATTGTAATGCGGTTGGGATTCGCCTGAATTTCCGCAAAACTTCGACCAGTATTTGATTCATCTAACGCATCAATCGCATTGGCTAGAATGTTCATAAACACCTGGTTAAGCTGTCCGGGGAAGCATTCGATCGTCGGAATATTGCCGTAGTCTTTCACTACTTCAATGGCGGGTCGCTCATCGTTCGCTTTCAATCGATATTTGAGAATTAAGAGCGTACTATCTATGCCCTCGTGGATGTTGAAGGGCGCTTTATAGTCTTTGTCAGCTCTAGAAAAGGTGCGGAGCGAAGTGCTGATACTTTTAATGCGATCGCATCCCACTTTCATGGAGTCAATCATTTTAGGCAAGTCTTCGATGATATAGTCTAAATCGATATCTTCGGCATGGTCTGCAACCTCTGTTTCTGGAGCGCGATCGCGATAGAGATTGAGATGCTCCACTAAGTCTTGCACCGTTTGCTGGGTTTCATTCAAATTGCCGCAAATAAAGCCGACGGGGTTATTGATTTCATGAGCAACACCTGCTACCAGATTTCCGAGTGATGCCATTTTTTCGCTTTGCACCATTTGCAGTTGGGTGTTCTGCAAATCTACCAGAGTCTGTTGGAGTTCCTGTGATTTTTGAATTACAGCTGCTTCTGCTTGCTTGCGATCGGTAATATCAATCAGCATTCCATCCCAAACGGTTTCTCCGTCTTCTCTACGTTCTGGCTGAGCAGCGGCTTTCACCCATTTCACTTTCCCACTGGGAGTAATAATCCGCCACTCATGTTGAAATGGGGTGAGCGTTTGAGCCGACTCGATAACTGCCCGAAACGCTTCTGCTCGATCGTCGGGATGTTCAAAATCGCGTAGGCTGTATTTTCCTACCATCACATCCTCTGCCGCCACTTCATAGAGTGTTTGACATCCAGAACTGACGTAGGGCACTGAAGCAGAACCATCGGCTTGAATCCGAATCTGATAAATCAAGCCAGGTACGTTATTGGCAAGTTTCTGAAAGCGGGCTTCACTATTCTTTAACTCTTCCAGAGACTGTTCTAGCTGTTGAGCATAGTTCTGAGATCGCTCGTAAAGTCGAGCATTTTCTAAGGAAATCGCCGCTTGAGCGCAGAGTAAGTTAAGTAGTTCAACGCGATCGCTTGTAAATGCTCCCGTAACTAAATTGTTTTCTAGATATAAAATGCCCATCAGCTTCCCTTGATGCAAAATCGGACTACACAAGATACTCTTCGGCTGCTGACGCATGATATATGGGTCATTTATTAAAGTCCGCTCGGTCGTCGCATCCAGCAGCACAACAGTCTGCCTGTTGTGCTTGACTTTGTAAATCAGCTTCAGGGGAATTTCTTGACTCTCTTCAATGGGAAGACGCTGCAAGACAACTGGCTTGGAACCCTCGGTAATTGACCCTTTAATTAACAGGCGATCGTCTCGCAATAGCATGAACACGCATTTATCAGCCCCCGCATTTTCAATGACGATTGAAAGCAACGATGAAAGTAGCTTTTCGAGTTCGATTTCACCGGATATTGCTTGGGAAGCTTTGAGAATAGCAGCTAAATCTAAAGCCACAGAAACACTACTACTGGATGTGGCAGAACTGGTGGAGGTAACACTCCCTAAAGTGAAGATAGTTTCGTGAGTGGAGAGAGGAGAACGGATTTGCTCTAATATAGGTGCAAGCAGTTGCGGATAGCGAGCTTCTAGGTCAGCAACTTTGGCTTTTGCACCCCAACGAGCATAGGCATAGTAGGCTGCAATCATGTATTCCCCGGCTATGCGCTCTTTGCCCCAATGTAGGTAGAATTTAGCAGCCAGTTCGTTAGCAAGTGCTTCTTCTTGGGTATATTCGTTGGCTTTGGTAAGAGAAATCGCCTTCTCGTAAAACTCAATTGCTTCGGCTTTTTGTCCTAACACTCGACATTTTTCTGCCGCTACCAAATCAACCTTATGTTGATAATTCATGGGTGCATGATACGCCCATTGCTGTAACTTGGTTTGGTTTTCTATGACACCCTGCAATGCTTCTGATGTTTCATCTAACTCTGGATTCAATTGTGCCAGAGTTAGCAGAGATTCATAAAGATAAAATACTGGTTCGCTGACTAATCCCGCACCAGCCATAAAATAGCGCCTGACTTCAATAGCATGATTTTTCGCTGGCTCAATTTCTCCAAACAAGAAACAAAGCATCAGTTTATACAAATGGAAAATATACAATCCATATCCATCCTTGGCAGATTGTAGCTGCTGGAGAAATTCTGTTTCTTCAAGGGCTTTCCCAGACAAAAGGGTGGTATGTTCTGCAAGACCTAGCAAATTTAAAACAGGCTGCCAATAGATCCGGCAATAATTTGCGGTTGTCAATTGATTTAATTGCATCAAACTATGGCAGTAAGCGCAAATTTCCTGCTCTAACGTAGCCAGGGATTGACCACACCAAAAAGAATTGAGGCAAAAACTGTGGCCATTATACCCAGCAAGTACCAAGTTCCCAAATTCTATGGCAGTGGTGTAACCTTCTTGCAACAGGGGTAGTGTTTCTTGAATGTGAGAGTTTCGGTGTACAACAAATAACCCCAAGAGCATCAAAACATCTGTTTTACTTGCTTTGGCATCGAGTTTTGAAATAATCTGGAGTGCCAAGAAACCAAACTGTGTTCCTGTATCCACGACTTGGAAGAAATTGCAGAGAATATTGCCATAGTTCACATAGCCGTAAGCAGAAATCGATGTGTTACCGTACTGAATGGAAAGTTTAACCGACAAAGTACTCAGCAATGGGAACAGCGCAGAGCCCGTGAGGTAAGCTGCTGGGCTGATGATATTGGCAATCTTAATAGTACCGAGTTTTTCCACATCCCTCATCTCAGGCAAGTTAACCAAATCGGCAATTTCCCTATTTCCAATAAGTTCCTCAATCTCTTGGATTTCCTGTTGAAGATCTGATCGTGTTGGTGTTTCAGGAAAGGTGACGCCAAGCTGTTGTAAAACTGGTTGGGCGATCGCGATCGCTGAGGTTAATTTACTTTGGGAAATATGAGATTGAATTCTAAAGCAGTAAACGTTGACTTTTTCAGGTAAGGAGCGTGCCTGTTGAATGACAATATCAATGAACTGTTCCATCGCCTCAAAATTACCGTTTAGCATTGCCACTTCCGCTGCTAGTTCATACAAGGCTAGGGTCATTTCATACTGCTGCTGCCAAGTATTTTATGCCAACAGAGACAATCCTGCTGTGGCATATTCATGGGCGGCTTGATAGGCGGTTGAAGTTTTGGCTTTGCGACAGGCAATTAAATTGAGTTGGGCTAATTCTTCTCGTTCTGTTGGTTTGGTAATTAAACCAGTTCCGTGATTTAATTGATTGACAATTTCAAAAATACGGTCTTCTCTTGCTTGTGCCGAAATCTGTTGCAGCAGCAGTTGTCCGATTTGGTAATGAGTCCCCTGTTTTTGGTCGTGTGGAATTAGGGAATAGGCTGCTTGTTGAACGCGATCGTGTAAAAATTTGTAGGTAACATTTTGAGACTTTTCTGACGTAACAGCTTGACTTTCTTCCCCTAGAGAAAATTTATAAACATCACCGATCGGTAAAATCAAACCTTCTTGTAATGATTTCCATAAATTGGCTGCGGTTTCTACATCTGAGTGTTCTGAAACAATTGCTAATGTTGCTAGATCGAACTGATTGCCAATACAAGCGGCTAACTTCAGAATATTCTGGGTTACTAAGGGTAACTTCTCTAACTGCAACGCCATAAATTCTACAACATCATCGGTCAAAGCTTGTTGATTAATTTTGGACAGATCGCATTGCCAACAGCCTAACTCCAAGTTAAATTGAATGAGATTTTCTTCGTGTAGGGCTTTGAGAAATTGGGTGGCAAAAAATGGGTTGCCTTTAGTTTTTTGAGAGACTAGTTGTGAAAGGGGTAATGCCAAATTTTCTGTAATTTTTAGGGTATCAGCGACTAATTGATTGATTTGGGATTGACTCAGGGGTGTTAAAGTAATAGTATTAATGGCTGCTGGGTTTTTTTGAATTTCGCTCAAAGTCAGCATTAATGGATGGGCGGGATTGACTTCGTTATCCCGATAGGCACCAATGATGAAAAGATGATCTGTATCAACCATTAATAGCTGCATCAACTTTAATGATGCTGAATCAGCCCATTGTAAATCATCTAAAAACATCACTAATGGATGTTCGGCGCTAGTAAAGACTTGGGTGAATTTTTGAAACAATAAATTAAAGCGATTTTGGGCTGCTGTTCCTGATAATTCTACTGCTGGTGGTTGTTCACCAATGATTTTTTCTAATTCGGGAATGACTTCAATAATTACCTGACCGTTGTTTCCGACAGTTTCTAATATTTGATTTTTCCATTGCTCTAGTTGGACATCACTTTCGGTTAACAATTGCCCCATTAAATCCCGAAATGCTTGGACAAAAGCTGAGAAGGGGATATTGCGTTGAAATTGGTCGAATTTTCCTTTGATAAAATAACCGCGTTGCCGAACAATTGGTTTATGAACTTCATTGACAACGGCGGTTTTACCAATACCAGAAAAACCTGCTACCAGCATCATTTCTGTTGCACCAAGACTGACTCGCTCAAATGCTTGCAGTAAAGTTTCTGCTTCAGTTTCTCGTCCGTAGAGTTTGTCGGGGATGATGAAGCGATCGCTCCTATCCCGTTGTGCAATTTTAAAGCTCTGAATTTTCTCAGTTTTTTGTAGTTGATGTAAACATTTTTTTAAATCATATTTCAGTCCTAATGCACTTTGATATCTATCTTCGGCGTTTTTTGCCATCAATTTACTGACAATCTCTGAGACTACCGAGGGGAGTTGTGGGTTATTTTCATGTACTAATGGTGCTGCTTTGGCAATATGACAATGTACCAACTCCATTGGGTCATTTGATTCAAATGGTAATTTCCCTGTGAGTAATTCGTAGAAAGTCACACCCAAAGAATAAAAGTCACTTCGATAGTCAATCCCCCGATTCATTCGACCAGTTTGTTCTGGGGAAATATAAGCAAGTGTCCCTTCTAATACATTGGGATTTATCAAAGTTTGTGTTTCTCTTGGAAGTAAAGACGCAATACTAAAGTCAATTAATTTGACCTGTTTGGTTTCGGGATTAATTAAGATATTGCTGGGTTTGATGTCTTTGTGAATAATGCGCTCTCGGTAGAGAATATCTAAGGTATTGCATAGTGCGATCGCGATTTCCAAAAACTCTCTCAAAGATAGTGCGTTTTTCCCTTTAATCGCCCATTCCTGAAGCGAAATTCCCCCAAAGTCTTCCATGACTAATGCATAGCCATTTCGAGAGGGTTCGAGACTATACGTTTGGATGATTCCCGCTTGACAAAGGTTTTTAGCTATGGTATATTGATTGCGAAATTGCACCAGCTCGCTAAAGGTGGGATACTCGTTTTTCAGCAGTTTGATGACGACAGGTAATCGGTCACTGGTACGGATGGCCCGATAAACTAAGGTGCGACTTCCTGAATAAACTGTTTGGAGAATTTGATAGTTGGGAATTTGAATGCTTATGTTTTGGTTGCGGTTTTGGTGAGAGTTATTCATGGTTGTTGTTATTTGGTAATTGGTGGGTTAACGAGCGGTTAAATGGGTCTGAAGAAGAGAAAAAAATTAACTTTTTTGTTAGGCATTAGTGGGTAAGGTGATGATAAATTCTGTTCCGGCTCCCTGTCGAGAGTTGATGTGAATAGAGCCGCTATGTTTCTCAACTACAATCTGCCGTGCGATCGCCAAACCCCATCCCGTGCCTTTGCCCACTGCTTTCGTGGTCAATAAATGATCGAATATTTTTTGTTTGACATCCCAACGGGGGTAGCAGTAAGAAGCTTCTTTAGGCTCTAATATAGCTGATAGGAATCTCGATCGCTAACTCTGTACCATCTCCAACTCTAGAATTACAGGTTAATTTACCGCCATGTTTTTTGACAATACCATAGCTAACAGATAAACCTAAACCTGTACCGCTACCCACTGGTTTAGTTGTAAAAAAGGGATCGAATATTCTGGATTGAATACTCGCCGGGATACCAGCACCATTATCAGAGATTTTAATTCTAACCCTGTCTTTTTCTATGACTTCAGTATGAATCATGATTACAGGATTTTTTTCTGTTTTATTAATTGATTGAAGAGCATCAATAGCGTTACTGATAATACTCAGAAATACTTGATTTATCTCACTAGCATAACAAATGACATTGGGCAGATTTCCATAACTTTTAATAACTTGTATTTCTGATTTGCCATCGCTTAGTCTTAAGCGAGTTTGTAAAATTAGCAAAGTGCTTTCTATTCCGGTATGTAAATCTACTGCTTTCATCTCTGCTTCATCTAAACGGGAAAAGTTACGCAAACTCAGGATAATTTGGCTAATGCGATCGCTCCCTGATTTCATAGATTCTAGAATTTTAATTAAATCTTTCCAGATAAATTCTAAATCCATTTCTTCTATTTTTGCTTGAATTACTCCACGGGCTTCAGGATACTCTTGTTGATAAATATCAAGTAAAATAAGCAAATCTTTGACATAATCCTCTATATGTGCAACATTACTACGAATAAATGTTACTGGATTGTTGATTTCGTGAGCAATCCCAGCTACCAGTTGACCGAGAGATGACATTTTTTCGCTCTGAATTAATTGTGCTTGGGTTTGTTGTAAGTTTTTAAATGCTTGCTCTAAATCAAAAGCTTTTTGGCTTAAATCTTCCGTTTTTTGCGCTACTTCTGCTTCTAAGCTTTGGGAATATTTTTCTATTTGTTTATATAAACGAGCATTCTCAATAGAGATCGCCGCTTGAGCTGCGAGTATCTGGAGAATTTCTACTCGCTCATTAGTAAATGCTCCTAGTGTTAAGTTATTTTCTAAGTAAACAATACCGACGAGTTTTCCTTGGCGAATAATTGGAGTACATAAAACTGATTTAGGTTGATGAGCAATAATATAGCGATCGCCTGCAAATTGGTCTGCTATACTTAAGTTATCAAAAACAGCCGTCGCTTGAGTTCGTGCCACCGCATAAATTAAACTATGAGGAATTTCCTGATATTGTTCCAGAGGAATTTCTAATATTTTTGTCTGCTTTTGTGCGGTTTGAGCGACGACTAACCATTGTCGGTCTTGGCGAAGCACTAAACAACCGATTTGTGCTCCCCCATTCGCCAGCGTAATCTGCATCAAAGTGGCTAACAGTTTCTCTAATTCAATTTCTTGGGAAATAGCTTGTGCCGCCATCATTACTGCTGGAAAATCTAACCATACATTCTCGCTACTACTGACGCTAGCTAGGCTTCCCATCCAGGTAGGGTTGATTGTTGTCCCAGATGTGATTACAAAGTTAGCAGGTTGGAGAATAGCTTTCAGTAGTTGTGGATAGTGTTGTTCTAAATAAGCGACTTTAGCCTTTGCACCCCAACGGGAATAACAGTAATACGCCTCAATCATGTAAGATTGTGCAACTTTTTCTTTCCCCCAATCTAAGTAGAATTTTGCAGCGAGTTCGTTGCCTAAAGCTTCTTCTTGGATATATTCGTTTTTCTTGGATCCGGCAATTGCGCGATCGTACCAATCTCCAGCTTCATAATTCTTGCCTAAAACCCGGCATTTTTCTGCTTCTACCAAGTCAATTTTATGTTTGTGATTCATCGGCGCCTGGTGTGCCCATTGAGCCAAAGTGGTTTGATGGGTTTCTGCCAAAGCGAGACTGTTCGCTTGCTCAATTTCTGACTGCGTAGAGCCGACTGCCAAGCAGGTTAACCCGGCATAGAAATGGAAAACCGGAGTATGAATCATTGCTGCCGCCACCCTCAAATAGAGGCTTGCTTGAGCAATGTAGTCTAGGGCGTTGGTGTAGTTGCCAAAGAGATAGGCAAGCATTAGTTTGTAGTTATAGGCAAGAGCGAGTGCAGTAAGCTCTCTATTCTGATTATGCTGAGGAAACATCACGGTTTCATCATAAGCCTGACCGATTAACAAATCCGGTTGATTGACAATTTCCCTCAAGTTCTGTACCGTCTGTTGTGTCATCTTCACGTAAAACATAGGAGAATATTGCTTCACAGTCGTTAAGACAACACAGTAATTTTCTATTTCTGCGTGCCAATCATCAATCTCTACCCCTGAAAAAAAATTATTATATAAATAACTACTGACGCAGTAGCCAGCATTGAGAAAATCACCTGTTTCCATTCCGACTAAATACCCTTCTTTCGCAGTTGGAATTGTTGCCCTCAGTGGTTCTTGACGATGCTGAATAAAACAGCCAAACCAAAGTAAAGTGATACATTTAAATTCTGGCCAATTCAACTGATTGAGTAAGCTCAGTGCTACTCGCCCAAAGCGATAACCTTTTTCTACTTCTCCGAAAAAACCAGACAGCACAATGCCATAACCCACATACCCGATTGTTGATGCTGGTGCATTGCCAAATTGAAGTGATATACTGACCATTGTGGCACAAAGGAGAGGCTGCAAGGCAGGATTTCCCATAAAAATAGCCGGAAACAAGATGCCTAACAATTGCATCGCCGCGATTGTCCGAGGATCGCTCATCACGGGAAGGTTAACCAGTTCCTCGATCTGTTTGCCCTCCAGTTGGTTGGCGAGGTTTTGTAATGCAATGCGTGTCAATGCTTCGTCAGTTTCATAGGGGAGTTCAATCCCCAATTGTGCTAGGGCATTGGTGCCGATAGCGATCGCTTCTAACATCTGACTCTGAGTTGTCAGTGCGTTGATTTGAATCTCAAATATCTTGACTTTATCTAGTATTGTTTTCGCCGATCGCAAAACCTGGGCTGCCATTTCTTCCATGCCATTAAAATCGGCATTTAAGTAAGCCGTTTCAGCCGCAGCCACATAAAGATTCAGGGTTAATTCATACTGAGTTTGCCAACAGTTTTCAGTGAGTAACTCCAGCCCTGTTTTCACAAAACTTCTGGCGCCTGCATAGGCTGTAGAATTTCTGGCTTTCTGTCCTGCTGCTAAGTTTAATCTGGCTAAGGCTTCCCGTTCCTCTGCTTGAGTCATGAACTCAATTCCTAAATTTAAATGCCCGACAATATCAAACAGCTTTTCCTCTTTTTCTATCTCTGATAAGTTTTGTTGGAGTAATTGCCCAATATGGTAATGGGTCTGCTGTTTTTGCTCGTCAGGAATCAATGAATAAGCCGCTTGTTGGACGCGATCGTGTAAAAATCGATAAGTCGGATTAGCGGAATCATTAAAAACTTCCTCGCTATCAGATTGGGTAAAGAACTTATAAATTTCGGTAGTAGGAATTACCAAACCTTCCTGCAAGGCTTTCCATAAAGCTGTGGCGCTACTGTCTGGTGATTTCTCACTGACAATTGCTAAGGTATTCAAATCAAACTGCGCCCCTATACAAGCCGCTAGTTTGAGACTATCCTGAGTTTCTCTGGGCAATTTCTGTAATTGCAATGCCATGAATTCAACGACATCATCAGTAATGGCTAAGGCCTTCACTTGGGCAATATCGCATTGCCAATATTGAATCTCGAAATCAAAGCTAATTAACTTGTCATCATGTAATGCTTTGAGAAACTGGGTCGCAAAAAAAGGATTACCTTGAGTTTTTTGATAGACCAATTTTGTTAAAGACTGGGCTAGAGATGATTCACAATTCAGTGTATCTGCCACCAACTGATTCATATCAGGTTGCCTTAAGGGTGGTAAAGTAATTGTATTCACCGTTGCCCCAGTTTTTACAATTTCATCCACTGTTAAAATGAATGGATGTACGGGGGAGATTTCATTATCTCGATACGCACCTAGTATTAATAGATACCCAGCATCTTGCATCAATAATTTCAGCAAGTTCAGTGATGCGGAATCGGCCCATTGCAAGTCATCTAAAAACATGACTAATGGATGTTCTTTACTGGTAAAGACTTGCACAAATTTTTGAAACAGGAGATTAAAGCGATTTTGGGCGGCTGTTCCCGATAATTCAATGGCTGCTGGCTGTTTACCGATAATATTTTCTAACTCAGGAATTACGTCAATTAAGACTTGTCCGTTGTCTCCTAATGCAGTTAATATCTGGCTTTTCCATGTTTCTAATTGCCAATCTGATTCGGATAGCAATTGCCCCATTAAATCGCGGAATGCTTGCACAAAGGCGCTGAAGGGAATGTTGCGATGAAATTGGTCATATTTTCCTTTAATAAAATAACCGCGCTGGCGGACAATGGGTTTATGAACTTCGTTGATAACTGCGGTTTTTCCAATTCCAGAAAAACCCGCTACTAGCATGATTTCTGTTGCACCTTCGCTGACTCTTTCAAAGGCTTGTATGAGCGTTTTTACTTCGGTTTCTCGTCCATAAATTTTGTCGGGGATGAGGAAGCGATCGCATATATCCCGCGTTCCTAACTCAAAAGTTTCAATCTTTCCAGTTTCTTGGCACTGCTGCAAACACTTTTCTAAGTCATGTTTCAATCCCCAGGCACTTTGATAGCGTTTTTCGGCATTCTTCGCCATCAGCTTCATGACAATATCCGAAACCACCTGCGGGATTTCTTGGCTGTTTATTGCAGG
>NZ_JAUBQS010000052.1:1875-41981 GCF_036701355.1 Microcoleus sp. Pol12B3 | reverse complement strand
CATATATTTGGCTGCCCAATTGATTTTTTATGCCTCAGTTTCTAACTGAGCCAGCTTTTCTTAGTCTAAACTCCAGTAGGGCAAGAACTTACAGAAATAAAACGCGAAATTGCTGAATATAGTAACCTACTTGCTCAACAGAAGCAATCCCTAAAGTTGCACGGCTATCACATATTTCATCAAAGGCTGCTTAAATGACTGATTCAGGCAGATATTCTCTGTCATTTGTTCACATATTGTCAACAAAATTTGCTAGAGAGCCATACAAGTAATTTTTAATTAAAAAAATTGATATAGCAAGTCTATTTGAGTCGTGAATGTAGAATAACCTGAAACGCTTGTGATGATTGAATCGATTATTTATAAATCCAATGGTTTTGCTATATAAATCTATGATAGTAGCAAACTGATTTCCCAAATTACTGACCCATTAAAACTATACTAACTTTTAATCAAAATAACTAAAATACTTAGTAAAACTTGTCATAAATTCTCAAATTCAACTGCCCCAATTGTTGTCGAGTCCAGACGAAGTAAAACAATTTTCGATAAATCTGAGGCACAATGCTTTACAAGCTATAGAGAATTGCCGATTTTTCAAAGTAGAGGTGAGAGCAGAAAATCCAAGCCTGTTCGTCAGTGGCAACTGAATAAGCCGGTAATTTGGCCACGAATATTTGAGCCGTTCTTTACCACCATACCCGCCGACTAAGGCAGCGGGTGGGAAAAGGAGATTGTTAAAAAAAGTGTGAAAAAACATTTGGGTAAAATAGAAGTAACATCAGTTATCGGCCAAAGGACGTGTATGGTATCAATTTTGATCGCCGTTTAGCGCGATCGCACTAAAAATCATACCAATGCGCTAGTAAAAATGCAACTCTAGACCGATGTCAAATCTCGATTGCGGTGAGCGTGCTGTGACTGTAAAATCGGAAATCTAAAATCGTATTAAGTGCCGGTTCCACCTGCATCTATCCCCCTTAATTTGCCCATGTCAACAATAATTTCTGATGCCCAAAGCTTGCTAGAACAGGCGATCGACCCCAAACCGCCGGTGCTGCCTCCAGACACACCCTTGAAAGTCGCAATTGCTGCCATGACGGAGGCGAGTGCCAGTTGCATTTTAATCGGGTTTGAGCAGCAATTGCTCGGAATTTTTACAGAGCGCGATGTTGTGAAAATAACTGCTAGCGGTATTTCGCTAGCAGGGGTGGCAATTTCTGAGGTGATGACTGAAAACCCGATCGCTATTTCCCTCGATAAAGCGGGGAATATCTTCAAGGTATTAAATATATTGCACTCAAAAAGAATCCGTCATTTACCCCTCCTAGACGAAGGTGGCAACTTGCTAGGGGCTATCACCTGCGAAAGCATCCGTCAACTCCTCAAACCGGCAGACTTACTGAAAATGTGGCGCGCCGAAGAAATTATGACCGCACAAGTAATAGTTATCTCAAGCAGCGCCTCAGTTTTAGAAGTCGCAAAACAGATGATATCCCAGGGAAAAAGCTGCATAGTCATTGGCACTGACAGCGGCAACAAAAATCAGAAACCTGTGGGCATAATTACAGAACGCGACATTGTTAAATTCCAAGCTTCTGGACTAGATTTCGCAGGCACTCCCGTCACCGCCGCGATGAGTTTTCCGCTGATACAGTTGCAGGTAAAAGCCACTTTGTGGCAGGCTCATCAGTTAATGCAGCAGCACCGCATCCGGCGCTTGGTGGTAGTGGACGAAGAAGGATATTTAGCCGGAATTGTGACTGAAATTAGCCTGCTGCAAGCCTTAGATCCGGTAGAAATGCACGCAAATGTCGAGCTTTTGCAGGAAACAGTTGCACACAAAACTCAGGAGTTGAACAAAATGAACGAAGAATTGCAAAAAGAAGCGTTGCGGAGAACAGAAGTAGAGGAAAAATTGCGAACTTTAAATGATAATTTGGAAGAACAAATTAAACAACGAACTTTAGAATTAATTAATGCCAACAGTCAGTTAAAAAAGGAAATAGAAGACCGCACCACCGCTGAAGCTGAAGTTCGCCGCCTCAACACCGAACTCGAACAGCGAGTTCTAGACCGCACGGTTCAACTAGCAGCCAGTAACGAAGAATTGCAGCAACAAATTAGCGGTAGAAAATTGCTCGAAGAAAAATTACACTTTTCAGAAAAGAAAGTCCGCGCCGTTTTTGAAGCGATGACAGACATCGTTCTCGTGCTAGACAGTCAGCGGAATATAGAAGTTTTGCCAACGAATGTGGCAGCGGCTTCTGAGCCTGATTGTGATATAGTCAGCTTGACCATAGAACATTTTTTTGACGACGAAAACCCGGATGATTGGTGGGTGTTAGTTCAGCAAGTGTTAGAAACACAACAAACTCTCAATTTTGACTACAGCTTAACAGTTTCTGGTCGCGAAATTTGGTTTTCCGCCTGCATTTCTCTGTTCTCAAAAGATGCAGTCATTTGGGTTGCCCGCAACATCAACGCCCGCAAAATAGCCGAGTCAGCCCTGTGCCAAAAAAATGCAGAGTTATCTCATACCTTAGAAGAACTGAAGCGGACTCAGAAAGAACTCATTCAATCAGAAAAAATGGCAGCCCTCGGACAGTTAATTGCCGGAGTTGCTCATGAAATCAATTCTCCTTTAGGGGCGATTCGCTCTTCTGTGCAGAACATCGCCGACTTCTGGACGGAACAATTGCAGCAGTTGCCGATATTTTTTCAACAACTATCCCCGGAACGGCGACAGGATTTCTTTGCTTTGCTACACAAGTCCAGCCAAGAAACAGATAGATTATCTAGTAAAGAAAAACGTCAGTTAAAAAAACTTTTGCAGGGGCAATTAGAATCAGAAAAAATTGACGACGCCGCCAGTATTGCTTGTACATTATTAGATATCGGCATCGGCAATAATGTAGAACCTTTTTTACCTTTGTTGAAAGACAGCCAAAGTCGAAATATTGTACAAACCGCCTACCAATTTGCTACGGTACAAAAAAGCACTAAAAATATTGCTACTGCCACAGATCGGGCAGCCAAAATCGTTTTTGCTTTGAAAAGCTACTCTCGTTACGACCAGTCTGGTTCCAAAGTTATCGCTAATATTACCGACGGTATTGATACTGTTTTAACGCTTTACCACTACCAAATCAAACACGGTGTGGAAGTAGTCAGAAACTATGGTACTAATTTGCCCTCTGTGCTATGCTATCCTGATGAACTAAATCAAGTTTGGACAAATTTGATTCACAATGCTTTACAAGCGATGGGCAACAAAGGAGTGTTAAAAATTGATGTCAAACACCAAGCGAACGTAATATCAGTCAGTATTACTGACAGTGGTCCAGGGATTCCCCCAGAGATTATGCCGAGAATTTTTGAGCCGTTTTTCACAACTAAACCTCCAGGGGAAGGTAGTGGTTTGGGATTAGATATAGTTCAAAAAATCCTGGAAAAACACCAAGGTGAACTGCACGTAGAAAGCGTGCCTGGTCAAACAAAATTTACTATATTCTTGCCTATCGAAATTCCTTGAGAGCAATAAAAAAAAGAGGGGAATACCGAAGTTTTAAATTTTAATAGAAGTGAAGCTTTATGCCTAAACCAGTAATTTTGTGCGTTGACGATGAAGTTGTGGTCTTAAATAGTTTAAAAATTCAACTTAAAAAAGAATTTGGGGATGCTTACCTCTATGAAGTAGCAGAAAATGCAGATGAAGCTATGGAAATTATGGAGGAAATTCAAAAAGAAGATGAAAGTGATATTTTGGTCATAGTATCTGACTGGTTAATGCCAGGGATTAAAGGAGATGATTTTTTGATTATGGTTCACCAAAAATATCCTAAAATTGTGAAAGTCATGCTGACAGGGCAAGCCGACGAAGTAGCGATAGCACGGGTGAAAGAGCAAGCAAACTTGCACCGTTGTTTGTACAAGCCATGGGAGCGCAAAGAATTAGTAGAAACTATAAAATCTGGTTTGACAAAAATATGAATAATAAACCTGTGATTATTTGCGTGGATGACGAACCGATAATTCTTCAAAGTTTGAAAATTGAGTTAAAAAAAACCCTGGGGGAAGAACATTTATTAGAAACCGCTGAAGGCGGGGAAGATGCTTTAGAGTTAATCGAGGAATTACTGGCAGAGGGCTGCGAAATTGTAGCAGTAATTTCCGACTATCTGATGCCGAATATTAAAGGGGACGAATTGCTGAAGCAGATTCACAGAATTTCGCCAAAAACTATCAAAATTATGCTGACGGGGCAAGCAGACCTAGAAGCAGTGGCGAATACTATTAAATATGCTAAATTGTACCGATACATCTCGAAACCTTGGCAGTCGGAAGATTTGAAGTTGACGGTAAAAGAAGCGATTAACAGCTATTTTAGGGAGAAGCAATTAGCGGAACAAAATTCTCAACTCCAAAAGCTGAATCAAGAACTGGAAACTTTAGTCGAGGAGCGGACTGCACAACTGCGCTTGTCTGAGGAAAAGTTTGCTAAAGCTTTTCGTTCTTCTCCCAACCCGATTGCTATTACCAGACTTAATGACGGTCGTTATTTAGAAATTAATGAGGCTTTTTGCCAGAGCATCGGTTATTCAGCCGCAGAGATCCTCGATCGCACGGCGCTTGATTTGAATCTTTGGGAAAATATACAAGCCCGCGCCGAGTTGTTTAAAATGTTAGATGAAAAACAAATTATTCTCAACTACGAATTTGATTTTCGCACTAAAACAGGGGAACTCAGAACCGGGCTGTTGTCAGCAGAAATCATTGACATTCATGGCGAGACTTGCGTAATTTCTGTAATTCAAGATATTAGCGATCGCAAATTAGCCGAAGAAAAACTCCGAGCTGTAGCGGCTTCTTTAGCAGCAGCCCAAAGAATCGCCCGTGTCGGTAATTGGGAATGCGATTTCTCTGCCAACACAACTACTTGGTCGGAAGAGTTATCTCGGATTTTTGGGCTCGATCCAACCCAGCCTGCGCCAACACTAGCTGAGTTTTCGCAATACGTACATCCGGACGATCGACAAAAGTGGCAAACAACGATCGACACTGCTATTGCTAGCGGGCAATCTTACAGTTTGGAATATCGAATTCTGCGACCGGAAGCCCAAATTGCTGCGGATAATTCCCCGTCACAAATAAGTGAAGCCGGCTTTATCCGCTACATCGAAGCCAGAGGAGAAGTAGTTGTCAACCAACAAGGGCAAGTGACAAAACTCTTCACAACTTTGATGGACATTACCCCACGCAAGCTAGCAGAAATAGCCCTAGCAGAGAGCGAAGAAAAATACCGTCATTTAGTTGAAACTTCCCAAGATATTATCTGGTCTTGTGATGCTCAAGGACACATTACTTTTGTGAACCAAGCAGTTAAACAAATATACGGTTACGAGCCTGAAGAAATGCTCGGCTGTTCTTTTAGCGATTTTTTAGCTCCAGGAGAAATAGACTGGAAATGGGAACTTCAGCAGCGCTTGCTAACGGGAAAAAATGTGTTTCAGTACGAAAATATAGTATTAGGAAAAGACGGCAGAAAGATTGATGTAAATACCAAGGCGATCGCGCGCATGGACGCTGAAGGAAACATCATCGGCACAACAGGAACTGCTAGCGATATTACCGAACGGAAGCAAGCTGAAATAGTTCTACGAAAAGCTAAAGAAGAAGCCGACAGAGCGAACAGAGCAAAAAGCGAGTTTCTCTCGAATATGAGCCACGAATTGCGAACTCCCCTCAACGCCATTCTCGGTTTCAGCCAACTGCTAGCCCGCGACCCAGACCTCGGTGCCGATCAACAGCAATACTTAGGAATTATTATTCAGAGCGGAGAACATTTGCTTGTTCTGATCAACAATATTCTGCAAATGTCAAAAATTGAAGTCGGCCTGGTCACACTTAATAACAGCACTTTCGACTTGCACAAAATGATAAAAAATACTGAACATATGCTGAAGCTGCAAGCCGAAAAAAAAGGTTTGCAGTTGATTTTTGATTGCCCACCAAATCTACCTCAATATATAGAAACTGATGAAAGTAAGTTGCGACAAGTATTGATAAATGTCGTCGGGAATGCTATTAAATTTACTGCGGAAGGTGGTGTTAATTTGAGAGTCAAACATGAGCTGCTAAAAAATAAAAGCTCTCCAGAAAATTCGCTAAGTGAGAGGTGCTCATTGCTATTTGAAGTGGAAGACACAGGTTCAGGAATTTCTGCGGAAGAAATGGAGAATTTGTTTAAACCTTTCGCGCAAACAGAAAGCGGGAAAAAAGCTCAAGAAGGAACCGGTTTAGGCTTGCCAATCAGCAAGCAGTTCGTTCAGTTAATGGGAGGGAAGATGACGGTAACAAGCACCCTCGGTCGCGGCAGCATTTTTAGATTTGATGTTAAAGTCTCGCTCCCTAATGCAGTGGAAATTCAGGTTGCTCAAACAGCTCGCCGAGTGGTTGGTCTCGAACCCGGACAGCGAGAATACCGGATTTTAGCTGTTGACGATCGCCTGGAAAGCCGCTTGCTGTTGGTCAGAATGCTGACATCGCTCGGCTTTGCGGTGCAGGAAGCTGAAAATGGCGTTCAAGCTGTGGAAATGTGGTCGAGTTGGGAACCTCATTTGATTTGGATGGATATGCGGATGCCGGTGATGGACGGTTACGAAGCTACTAAACAGATTAAAGCGCATTTGAAAGGTCAAGCAACGGTGATTATTGCTCTGACTGCAAGTGCTTTTGATGAGGAGCGATCGCTGATTTTGTCTGCTGGTTGCGATGATTTTGTAGCGAAGCCTTTTCGAGAGCAAGTGATTCTGGAAAAGATGGCTAAGTATCTGGGAGTCCGCTATGTTTACGATCGAGAAGCTTCGCTAAGTTCTGATGCTGCGGTGTCCGCTGAGGTTTCCACGGCAACCGAAACGGCTGATTTGGCTTTGACGCTCAATTCTTCATTTTTGGAAGATATGCCTGCTGAATGGATTGATGAATTGTATTCTGCGGCGGATGCGGTTGATAACGAGGAGATTTTTCGGCTGTTGTTGTCGATTCCTCCTATTAATGCTAGTTTCCGCAGCGCGCTCGCCGATTTGGCGAATAACTTCCGATGCGATCGGATTATCGATTTGATTGAGGAGTTTAGAAATTGTTGAAGGATGAAAGAAGAAGAGATACGGGCAGGTTCAGGATTATCGATCGTGTATGTCGATCGCCTATTTGTAAACTGGCCTGCGGGCGATCGGCTAATTGACTTATAGCCAAGCTCCACACCCTGGTAATCATCAGTCATTCTCAATTCTTTAATCTCAAATCTCACATCCCAAATCTTCACTAGGATAAGTTCTGTAAATAGAAAAGGAGTTCATTGAGGAGGGAGTGCTATAATGAACATTTAACCACTTTTCATAATTTCAACATTAAATTAACAAAAAATAGCGATCGATGACCAAAAATCAAATAGAAGAAAATAAAGGCAACATATTAATTGTTGACGATACTCCAGAAAATTTGCAAGTTTTATCAGCAACGCTGTCCGATCGGGGCTACAAAGTCCGCGGCGTAATTAACGGCAAAATGGCAATCAGAGCCGCGCGCTCTGGTTCTCCCGATTTGATTTTGCTCGACATCAAAATGCCGGAAATGGACGGCTACGAAGTCTGCACACAGCTCAAAGAAGATCCGAATACTTCAGAAATTCCCGTTATTTTTATCAGTGCTTTAGATGAAGTATTGGACAAAGTAACCGCGTTTAAAGTTGGAGGGGTAGATTATGTCACAAAACCATTTCATGTAGCAGAAGTTTTAGCACGAATCGAACACCAACTGACTATCCAGAGACTGAAAAAACAATTGCTCGATCGCAATAAAAAACTGCAAGAAGAAATAATAGAACGCAAAAAAGCCGAAGAAGCAGCAGCCGCCGCATCGCTCGCAAAAAGTCAATTTGTTGCCAACATGAGCCACGAATTGCGGACGCCCCTGAACGCCATCCTGGGTTTTACCCAAGTCATGAGTCGCGACTCTTTGCTCAGCCACGAAAATCTTGAAAACCTCCGAATTATTAACCGCAGCGGTCAACATTTGCTGGAACTAATTAACGATGTTTTAGACTTGTCGAAAATAGAAGCAGGGATAATTGGCTTAGATGAACGCAGCTTTGACCTTTATCAACTCCTCGACACTCTCGAAGAAATGTTTCAAATCAAAGCTGAAACAAAAAAAATGCAACTGAGATTTTCCGTCCAGGCAAATGTTCCCCAATATATAAAAACTGACGAAAACAAGCTGCGCGTCTGCTTAATTAACCTGCTGGGAAATGCCATGAAATTTACTCACGACGGGGGCCGTATTTGGCTGCGCGTGAGCGTGGAAACCAACCAGCAGCAGCCGACAGAATCGGAAAGTCATCCTAACTCTACCTCAGTCGAACCCTTGTTAATTTTGTTTGAAGTTGAAGATACGGGAGTTGGCATAGCAGCAGCAGAAATTGATACTTTATTTGATGCTTTTGTGCAAACACAAGCGGGGAGAAAAGCGGCTGATGGTACGGGGTTGGGTTTGACAATTACTAAAAAATACGTGCAGATAATGGGTGGGGATATTTGGGTAAAAAGTGTTTTAGGTGAGGGAACAAGTTTTAAATTTAATATCCGAGTATTTGCCGCTATTTCGTCTGAAATAACAGTGGCGACATTGCAGCGCGTGATCGGGCTAGAAGCAGATCAACCGATTTATCGGATTTTAGCAGTTGACGACAATCAAGAAAATCGGCTGCTGCTGGTTAAAATGTTGCAACCAATTGGTTTTGAAGTCCGAGAAGCGGAAAATGGCTACCAAGCGGTTGAACTTTGGGAAAGTTGGCAGCCTCATTTAATTTGGCTGGATACGCGAATGCCGGTAATGGACGGTTTTGAAGCTGTCAGACAAATTAGAGCGAAAGAGAAACAAACTCAGTGGCGAACTGTAATTATTGCTCTGACTGCTAGCACTTTTGAGGAAAAAAAAGGCGAAATTATCGCCGCAGGTTGCGACGATTTTGTGCGAAAACCTTTTCAAGAACAAATCCTCTTTGATAAGATGGCTTGCTACTTGGAAGTGCGCTATCTTTATCAAGAGTTGCCCCGGCTCCCAGTCGGGGCTTTACGGCGTTATTGTGTGAACGAAAAACCCGATTCATTTTTCGGAGAGCTACTGGCTCAAATGCCTCAAAGCTGGGTGCAGGAACTCTACGAAGCAGCTAATGATGTTAATGAAGAGCTGGCGATTCAACTTGTCGATCGCATCTGGGAAAGTCATCCAACTTTAGCTGAGGCTTTAAAAGATTTGCTTGCCGATTACCGACTCGACAAGATAATGGATTTAACTCAATCGAGTTTAAAATAAATGGATAATAGCGAAATTAAAGTATTGGTGGTTGATGACCAACCAAGCAATCTGCGGTTTTTATCCAAACTGCTAACATCCCAGGGGTATCAAGTTTACCGAGCTATTTGCGGTCCACTGGCGTTGAATGTTGCGATCGGCCATTGCCCGGATTTAATTTTACTCGACATTAGAATGCCGGAAATGAACGGTTATGAAGTTTGTCGGAGACTGAAAGCGACACCGGAAACCGAACAAATCCCCGTGATATTTTTAAGCGTATTAGATGAAATGAACGATAAGTTACAAGCTTTTCGAGTAGGAGGTGCTGACTATATTACTAAACCATTTCAAGTAGAAGAAGTTTTAGCACGCATCGACAAGCAAGTCCGCTTGCAAAAACTGCAACAGCAATTAAAAGAACAAAATTATCAACTGCAACAGTCCCAGTCGCTGCTTTCTAGCATATTAAATAGTTCATTAGACTGTGTGGTGGCTTATTCTGCTGTCCGCAACAGTGAGGGAAATATTGTAGATTTCCAGTGGCTCTTGATCAACCCGGCCGCTGAAAAATTTTATGGTCTGCTATTAAATGACATAGTTGGCAAAAATTTGTTAGCGAAAGTTTCCCAAGTTAGCCATAACGGGTTATTTGATTTGTATGTGTCTGTAGTAGAAACAGGAGAAACTGTAGACCAAGAATTTTATTACGAACAGGAGCGAGATACTATTGTTTGGCTGCACATTGTGGCTGTGAAATTAAACGATGGTCTGGCAGTAACATTTCGTAACATTACCGATCGCAAACGAGCAGAAATTGCCCTACGAGACAGCGAAGAACGCTTCCGCGCGATATTCGAGCAAGCTGCGGTCGGCATAGCTAAAACCGCGCTTTGCGGTAAATTTATGCGGGTAAATCCCGGCTTTTGTCAAATTGTCCGCTATGCACAATCCGAATTGTTACAGCAAAATTGGGAGGCAATTACTCACCCAGATGACAGAGAAGTGGACAGAGAATACCTGCGTTCACTGTTATCCGGGAAGATTCAAACTTTTTCTGTGGAAAAGCGTTTGCTATGCAAAGATGAGGCAGTGCGCTGGGCAAATGTTACTGTTTCGGCAATGCGCGATGTCAAGGGGACGCTGCAGTATTTGATTTGTGCGATCGAGGATATTTCCGAGCGCAAGCTGGTACAAGAATTGCTGCAAGAGAGTTTAGACACTCAAACCCGCTACGCTCAAGAATTAACTTGTTCTAATGCGGAACTAGAACAGTTTGCTTACGTGGCTTCTCACGATTTGCAAGCGCCTTTGAGTACGATTGCCGGCTACGCTCAACTATTAGAAAAACGCTTTACCAACCAACTTGATGCCCAAGGGAATAAATTCATCCGCAATATTGTTAATTCTTGCGAGCGGATGCAGGCGCTGATTGATGACTTGCTGGAGTATTCGCGGGTCGGCCGCAGTCAGAAACCTTTTGACATGATAGATTGCAATCGGGTTTTTGAGGATGCTTGTGCTAATTTGCATTTGGCTATCCGCGAGAATCAAGCTTCAGTTACTAAGGGGAATTTGCCAAGGGTAACAGGTGACTGTTTTCAACTGCTGCAACTGTTTCAAAATTTAATTGGTAACGCCATTAAGTACCGCAGCAGTGAGGCGCCGGTGGTGCAGGTGCAGGCTTCGCATCAGGGGGATAGCTGGGTTTTTTCAGTCCAGGATAATGGTATTGGGATTGCCTCACAGTACCATCCGCGAATTTTTCAGATTTTTCAGCGCTTGCACACACAAAAACAGTATTCGGGAACTGGTATCGGTTTAGCGATTTGTCAAAGAATTGTCGAGCGACACGGTGGCAGCCTGTGGGTAGAATCAGAACCCAATCGAGGCTCGACTTTTTATTTTTCTATTCCTATACCAAAGTGAAGTCAACATCCCGCCTGAAGGAGTTACTCGTCCTTTACTTAAGCTTTAATCATCTTTATGTTTTCTTTACAAAAATGCTTGTAAAGTGTAGCATATTCACTGATGACAGCGAGCTAAAAATGTATCAATATAAATCTATTAGCTTTATCCTTATACAACTTATAAATCAGCGGTGCGCGCAAGACTTGTTAATTTTTTTCAACAGTATCCAGAGCATCTTGCTTTGGGATGCAATAGTTTCCCTAGTAGTTCGCGGAGAAGGATTTGTAATATGTTTGCAGTTTGCCGGTTCTCGGACAGACTGGAAAGTGAAACAAGCATAATTCGCAAACCTTTGCAAATAGAGAAAAACGGGAAATGGCTGCAACATACTTTTAGTGTTCTCAGCCTGATTTACCGGATGATAGAAAGAGATGCTGTGCAGGTACTCAGACACGGCTCCAAATCACGCAACCTCACAAAGGACGTTCGTAGTGAGGCAAAGCGGTGAGTTATAAAAAGAAAAAATTTACTCTTTTAATAGCAAACGATGACGAGGATACGCGCTTTTTGATGGAGGAAGCACTGCGAGAAATTCGATTAGCAATTACGAGCGAATTTGTGGAAAATGGAGAACAGGTACTAGACTATTTATACCGCCGTGGTCAATATTTGGCTAGCAGCAATTGGCATCAGGCAGACTTGATACTTTTGGATTTGAATATGCCGAGGCTGGACGGGCGCGAAACATTAACTTCGATCAGAGCTGACCCCCATTTGCAACAAATTCCGGTTGTAATGCTCACAACTTCCCACCGCCGAGGAGATATCTTGCTTTGCTACCGCTTAGGAGCCAATTCTTTCATATCCAAACCAGTCACTTTTGAAGGATTGCTTGAAGTAATGAAGGCTGTATGTGAGTATTGGTTTGAAATCGTTTCACTGCCGCCGGATATGTAAACTTTAATGGAGGGCTAAATCCATAGTTTGAGTGTATAGTGAATTTGATAAGCCGAAATATTTGCCGATCGCAAGTATCGCTCTCAAAAAAAAGTTGCCTTCGACCCGCTCCGAACGCTATAGTTGTGTTAAAATGTAACCAATGTCTGAAAATTTTGTTGGTTGAGGATGACCTCGGAGCTCCGACAATGATCGAAGATCTTCTAGGGTCATTCAGCGAGTCTCTATTTCTTCTCCAAACTGTTAAATCTCTGGAGATAGGAGTTGGGCGTCTGGAAGTAGACAAGTTTGACGCCGTACTATTAGATTTGTCAGTGTCAGACAGCTTGAGAGGAAGCGAGGCGATCGCAGTTTTGAAAGGGCGATGGCCCACATTGCCAATTGTGGTGCTGACAGATATCAATGATGAAAATATAGCCCGGTCGGTATTGCGCTGGGGCGCTCAAGATTGTTTGGTAAAGGGAAGATTTCACAGAACTCTGCTGGTGCGGGCAATCCATTACGCGATCGAACGCCAGCAAATCGAAGAACAGTTGCGACAGCAGGCTCTTCGACAGCGGCTGTTGGGCAAAATGATCGAACATATTCGATCGTCCATAGATCCGGCAAGCATTCTCCAATGTACGGTTGCAGAAGTGCGCCAATTCCTCCAAACAGATCGCGTTTTAATTTATCGCTGTCAGGATTGGGTGTCTCAATTGGATGGGGAAGAGCAAAAAGGTGCGATCGTCGCCGGTGACGGTTTGCCAGAAGGTTATATTGAAAACCAAAATATTAGTGCTGCTTTGGCGGTGTCATGCTTTGTTTTAGTCGAATCCCAGTCGGTACAAGCAATAGCAGATGTCAGCACTGCCCCCTTGGCTGGCAGTTGCAAAGAATTGCTGGCAGATTGTGAAATTGCAGCAGTTATCAGCGTGCCAATTTGGCAATCAGGCGACTGGGAAACGGCAAAAGAAACACAAGAAGCCACTGTTTGGGAAGTCGAGAAAAATCAAGATGCAGCGGAAAATTATATTTGGCATCAGGCGAGTGACAACCAGCAGGCGCAGGGTAAAAATTGGCCGGATACGATCGCAGAAAAGGGCAATAGTTTGTGGGGAATGTTGACAGCATACAATTGCTGCGGTGTCAGGGAATGGCAGCAGTGGGAAATTGATTTTTTACAGCACTTGGCAAATCAAGTGGCGATCGCGATCGAACAATCTCAACTTTACCGCAAGCTAGCAATAGCCAATCAAAAATTGCAGCAACTGGCAACTACTGACGGACTGACTGGCATTGCCAATCGCCGCCAGTTCGATCGCGTTTTGAGCTTAGAGTGGCGCCGATTGGCAAGAGAGGAACTTCCGCTGTCTTTAATTATGTTTGACCTCGACTTTTTTAAACTTTACAACGAGTTTTATGGGCATCTGGGCGGGGACGATTGTTTGCGCCAAGTTGCCGGGGCGATCGCCAGATCCACCAACCGGGCTGGGGATTTGACTGCCCGCTACGGTGGCGAAGAGTTTGCCCTAGTGCTGCCCAACACTAGCGCCGAAGGGGCAAACGCTGTCGCCCGGAAAATTTGCGACGGCATCGCCAGCTTGAAACTGCCCCACGCGCGATCGTCGATCGGCCCCTACGTTACCCTCAGTTGCGGCATTGCGACAGCGATTCCTTCTGCCCAGGAATCTCCCCACACCCTAATTCGCAGCGCTGACAGCGCCCTTTATCAAGCCAAAACCGAAGGCAAAAATCGCATTTGTCACGCCAGCAGTAACTCGGAATCTTCCCCGATTTTTATGTAAAAGTTGCAGGTATAGTCATTTCAAATAAGTATGAGACATTTTTCATGCACAATAAGCACGAATAACTTCATCAAGAGATGTGCCAGGAGACGCATACATTTTAGCTCTTTTTAATGCACTAAAATCATGCTCAATATCATTTAAGTCGGGAGAGTATTTTGGTAAAAATATTATCTGATGACCCGCATCCTCAACCAATAGTCTAATGACCGTCTTACGATGAATGGGTGCATTATCCATAATCAATATAGATGGACTTGTTAAATCTGGTAACAAATATAAAGATAACCATCCTTCAAATCCTTCTGCATTCAAACTACCCATAAAGAGCATTGGTGCAATTAAGTCCTTCTTTCCTTTTCTTTTTCCTGCTACTAAATTTTCTCTTTTTCCCCGTTTCCCTGGTCTTTCGCCATAGACTTTCTTTCCTCTTTTTCCCCAGGCATAGACAGAACCTTCAAATTCCTCAAATCCTGACTCATCAATGAATACAAGGCTTTTGCTGCCATAAACTTTAATTAATTCTCTGAGATTTCTGTAATATTTCTTTCTTGATTCTCGATTTCTTTCTTGATAGCGAAGTTATTTTTTTTTCGGGTAATTTTCAGTTTTTTAAGGCATAACAGATGGCACTCGGTCTGACCGCGAAAGTTCTTGCTCTTTCTACTAATCTTGCTTCCGGATTTTTTTCAACATCTTTTTTGAGTGCTTCCCAATCTAGCTTTCGTTGACGGTGAGTGACCTGAGTTGGTCGAAGGTCTTCCCTACCTAGCCATCTATAAATTGTTGCTCTTTCTACCTTAAATATGGCGGCAGCTTTCGTTATACTCCCTCCATTTTCCACATAATTGACTACTTTTTGTCGATAGTCTAGACTGTAAGCCATTTTTTTAAATTAACTATTTTTATCGATTTTATCATGATCTTGCCTCTGTCTCACATTTATTTGAAATGACTATAATTGGTAATTAGTAAGATCGTGTTTTATTTTTCACTCACAACTCATATTGTTGACCTTAGTATGGTAATAATAATTTTATGACTGTACTGCCAGCGGAATGCGATCGAGTGACCCGGATCAAGGATAATGCTCGCTGGCAGGGTATAATTCCGATGTTACGGTATTTGATATTACCCTTTTCCGCTTCCCAATTTCCAATCACCAATTGCTAATTTATTTCCCCAAATTTGAATTACTACCTGTTAAATTCGATCGCACTGGAATTTCAATCAAAAACTCCGCTCCCTCTCCCGGTGTTGAAATACAGCTCAATCTGCCGCCGTGGCGATCGACGATAATCGAGTGAGAAATCGACAATCCCAAACCCGTGCCCTTGCCCACAGGTTTAGTCGTAAAAAACGGGTCAAACAGCCTCGGTCGCACTGACTCCGGTATCCCCCGCCCGTTATCCGCAATAGATACTGCTACGAAGCCGGCAGCAGCCTGATAACTGCGAATAACGATCGTGCTGGGATGTCGATCGCACTCCTCGATTGAACGCTGCTTGTCCCGTTCTTCCAAAGCATCGATCGCATTAATTAAAATGTTCATAAATACCTGATTCAACTCGCCAGGAAAACATTCAATTTGTGGCAATAGTTGGTAATCTTTAACTATCTTAATTTCTCCCGGGCTGCTGTGAGATTTTAACCGATTTTGCAAAATCATCAAAGTGCTATCAATTCCCTCGTGAATATTAACCGACTTCCCAGCAGACTCGTCCAATCGGGAAAAATTACGCAACGATTTCACAATCTCGACAATTCGCTCGGTTCCTACTTGCATCGAATTAAACAATCTCGGGAAATCCTCAGCAATATAATCCAAGTCTATTTCATTAATTTTATCCAAGACTTGGGCTGGAGGATTAGGACAGTAATCCTGGTAAACTTTAATCAATTCCAGCAAATCTAAAGTGTAATTGCGAGCCGGATTGATATTGCCGTGAATAAAGCTAACAGGGTTATTGATTTCGTGAGCAACACCAGCAACTAACTGACCCAAACTCACCATTTTTTCATTTTGAACGAGCTGAGCTTGAGTCGTTCGGAGTTTGTTAATAGCTGCTTCTAACTCTAGGGCTTTTGAACGTTCTCGCGCTTCCGATTCCTGCAAAGCTGACTCGGCTTGTTTGCGATCGGTAATTTCACTTTGTGCTTGCTCAAACAGCATTGATTGCTGGATCGCGATCGCCAACTGCACGCTAATTTGTTGGAGACACTCAACCTCAATTTCCAGCCAGTGGCGGGGACCCGCGCACTCGTGAGCAATCAATAGCCCCCACAACTTCGCGCCTTGCAAAACTGGCACTACCAAATTAGCTCGCACCTGAAATTGACTTAATAAATTAATGTAGCACTCGGAAAGATTGGCTTGGTAAATATCATCCACAGCTACAGTACGACCGTGTTCGTAAGCAGAAGCATAGCTGTCTTCAAAGCAGGAATCATCAATAGTGATTCCCTGAATAGCCAGCCAATTTTTACCCACTGACTCGACATTTACAAAACCGCTCCAATCGGGATTAAACTGATAAATTACTGTCCGGTCTGTTTGTAAAAATTGCCGTACTTCAGCAACAGTTTTTGTCAAAATTTCTTCTAAATTGAGAGAAGAGCGAATGCGTTCCAGCATTCCTACCACCAGGCGTTCTCGCTTTAATTGCTGGCGCAAAATAGCCTCGGCAAGTTTGCGAGCGCTAATATCTTCAATCACACCAATTACATAGGTAGGTTCGCCAAACACCTCCCGCACTAAAGATACAGTCATATTAGTCCAAACTAATGAACCATCTTTGCGAATAAAGCGTTTCTCAATGGAATAATTAAAAATTTCCCCAGCTAACAGTCTGTCCCGCGACTCGACATCTGCTGCTATATCTTCGGGGTGAGAAATATCCCCAACATTTCGTGATTTCAGCTCCAATTCTGAGTATCCGACAATATTGCAAAACCCTTGATTGGCATTCAAAAGTTGACCGTCTGGCCACACTTTCACAATGCCAATCGCCGCTTGTTCAAATACAGCGCGAAATCGCTGTTCGCTTTCTTGTAAAGCAATTTCTGCTTTTTTGCGATGGCTAATGTCCATTGCCGTGCCAAACAGCCGCACCACCTGACCCAACTCATTTTTAACAGATTGTCCTTTAGCGTTAACGTGCCTGATTTCTCCTGATGGAAAATAGATGCGGTGGTCGATGTCGTAAGCTGTCCCTTCAGTCATTGCGTTTTGCACAACTTGTGAAAACCTTTCTTTGTCATCGATATGAATTTGCTCTAAAATTTCTTCCATTGTCGGTGGCCGATTCAATTCTCGACCGTAAACTCGAAACAGTTCTTCCGACCAAGTAATAATTCCTGCCTCTATATCAAATTCCCAATTGCCGATGCGGGCTATTCTTTGTGCTGTTCGCAACTGTTCGGCACTTAGTTGCAGAGATGCGATTAACTGCGTTTTTTCGGCTTCGGCTGCAACGCGGGCGCTGATATCTTTGTGAGTGCCTGTCATTCGCAACGGCGCACCCCATTCGTCGTACTCGACTATCTTGCCCATCGCCAGAATCCACTGCCAATTGCCCGCTTTGTTGAGCATCTGAAATTCAACTTCATAGATATTAGTCTCACCTTCCAAATATGAATTCAAAGATTTCATTACCTTCACTCGATCATCGGGATGCAGCAATTTTTCCCAACCTTTGAGGTTGTTTTCTATTTCTATTTCTGCGTAACCAAGCATTGATTTCCAATGAAAGTCGAAATAAGTGTCGCCAGTAGCTATATTCCAATCCCACAGCCCCAAAGAACTTCCTGAGACCGCCAACTGCAAGCGCTCTTGACTTAGTTTTAATGCCGATTCAGTGCGTTTTATTTCTGTGAGATCGGAAATTATGGCTATCATTCCTATCGGTTGAGTAGCGCTATCTTTAATGCAGTTAGCTCGTAATAAACTTTCTATAATTTCGCCATTTTTAGTCTTGATTTCAATTTCAGTGTCCCAGGAAAAACCTTTACGCAGCACCCTAAACAACTTTCTCAAATCTTGAGATTTGGGGTACATTACTGCTGGGCCGCCGGCATTATTGAGTTCCTCAACTGTATAGCCGTAGCGCTGAATAAATGCTTGATTGTGATAAACGGAATAACCGTCCAAATCGGCGATCGCGATCGCATCACTAGCACTTTCTACAGCTTGAGTTACCAGGCACAAAGTCAGTTCGGCTTGTTTGCGATCGGTAATGTCAAAAATCGCTCTGTCGAGCCATAAAACCAACCCTTCTAGATTGTAAGTTGGCCTACCTCTTTCTGACATCCACCGCACCGCGCCGTCAGGGCGAACAATCCGGTATTCTAGATTGTACGGCTGTTTCGACTCTACTGCTGCGCTGATTTGTCGATCGACCATTTCCTTGTCTGCCTCGTGGACAATGCTGGCAAAACTCAAGCCGTTATTGCCAATAAAATCCCCAGCAGGATAACCACTAATGACCTCAATTTCATCACTAATAAATACCATCGTCCACTCAGTATCGTATAAGCTGCGGCAGATAGCCCCCGGAATATTCTCAACGAGCGATCGAAATCTGGCTTCGCTCTCCCGCAAAGCTGCTTCGGTATGTTTTAAATCAGTAATATCCAGCACCATGCCTTCCCAAACTATATCCCCTTCCTGCCCTATTTCTGTGGGAAAATTAACTCGTTCCGGTCTCGAAACCCCTTGCAACCACTTTATTTTTCCCGACGGGAAAATCGCGCGCCATTCCTGGTACCAAAGCTGCATATTGGCCGCAGAAACAGCAATTGATTCTTCAAATTTTTGGCGGTCGTCTGGATGAATACAACTAAAAAGTAGTTGGGGATTTTGCTGAATATTTTCTGGTTCCAATTCATATAAATCGCGGCTAGCCGAAGAAATATAAGGAAAACTTTTTTCGCCGTCGGTGGATAGGCGAAATTGATAAATTATTCCCGGCAAATTGGCAGTAAGTTGCCGAAGTCTAGCTTCGCTTTCTTGCTGGGCTAATTGTTTTCGCCTATCCTGAGTGATATCTCGAATTATCCCCACGAGAATTTTACTGCCATCGGTATTTTCAAAGACAGTTTTTTTAGTAGACACAATGTGCTTTGCACCGTTGGTATCCGTAAATATTTCCTCACTCTCGTTTTCTTTCCCCGTCCTAAACACTTGTTCGTCAGTATGCCAAAAAATCTCCGCTTCTTGTTTTGGGAAAAAGTCATAATCCGATTTGCCCAGCAGTTCCTCGCGCTGCTTCCCGATCAGCTTGCAAAAAGCATCATTTAACAGTATCCAACGGTGCTGTTCATCCTTGACCAAAAGTGGATATGCAACTGCATCTATCGTAGAATTTAAAAAGTTTTTAGTAGCTTCTAGTTCGGAAATAGCTAAAATTTCATCTGTAATATCGTTGATAGTTCCTGTCGTACCCTGAGCCTCGCCGTTACAGCCAAAAATAAAAAATTCTTGCACTTCTACCCACCTAATCTCACCATTTTTGGTAACATATCGACTTTGGTAACAACAGGATATTTTTTGATTTGGTATCCGACCTCTAAACAAATTTAAATATTGGTGTTGATCCTCAGAATGAATGTAACTCAAACAGGAAGTCCCTAAGCTTTCATCAACGGTAAACCCGGTAATTTCCGTCCAAGCCGGATTGAGAAAAGTCCAATTGCCAGCAGTATTGGTCTCAAAAACGACTTCTTTGATATTGCCAACAACCTGCTGGTATTTTTCTTGACTTTTTTGCCATTCTGCTTGCCGTTTCTGGCGGGCGATCGCACACCTGAGCGTCCGTACCAGCAGCCGGCTGTCTAGCTGTCTTTTCACCAGATAATCTTGGGCGCCAGCGGCAATTAACTCAACAGCCCGTTCTTCGTCATCGGCCGCTGTCAGAATGACGATCGGAGTATTTATACCGCAATCTTGAAGGCGGAAAAAATTATTAAATTTGAGGCTGTCAGGAAGTGAAGTATCTAATAAAATTACATCAAAACTTTTGTCGCTTAAAATTTCTCTAGCTTCTCGGAGGCGAACTACATTGGTCAGATCAATTGATTGTCCTAGTTGGGAATCAGACAGTAATTCTTGAATGAGTTTTGCATCTTCGGCACAATCTTCTATTAAAAGAATTTTCAAACAAGCAGGCGTTAAAGTTGACTCAAAAATAGATGTCATACCCTTTTATATTTTATATTTTTGATTTGAGATTTGGAATGACTGATGACTATGACCATTTGGTTTTTGCATACAGTGGCATTTTTTTACTGCTATCCTTTTGCTATTTTTTAGTAATTATAAAATCTCAGCAGCGGATGCAGATACCTAGCTCATGATTGGGGAACTTGAACCGCACGATTGAGAGTGCGCTGTGTGCTTGCAGACCCCGCAGATTTATTGGTAGAATTGAGTTCTTCGCTGCAAGTTTTCCGCCTCGCCCCAAACCTAGTGGCTCCAAACTATTATACTCTTACCAATATTGCAACTCAACTCTCTTTTAATTTACAACCTTTGGCATGGGAATAGCAAGAGGCAAGTCAAAAAAGCGCGGAGTAATCAAAATTTGCCTGGCTAATAGCCTGTGAAACTTTAGATTTTAAATAGCCGTTTAAAGTTTGCCTAAAGTGGCATTATTCTTTTTCAAGAATGCTATTATTACCAAGGTACGAGAATTACCGTTGATTTACAAAATACGCTCTAAGATTGTGTTAGCTTAATTGCTTGCAGTTAGCGCATATTTGTATTGAGCAATGCAAGTCCTCTCTTGCTACAGTAACAAAGATTTGCATTGCTTGGTACAAACCTAATTACCAACTTAATTACCATTGTCTACCGGGCAACGATTTAACTCAGTTGAGTCGCTCAATTTTTCTGTGGCTTGGGCAGCACAACTGTAAACACGCTGCCTTGACCGAGATTGCTGCTAATAGCAATCTCACCATTAAAAGGTTTTAAAAGTTCAATACAAGTATAAAGTCCTAGGCCAGTACCTGTCGGTTCTCCTTCGGTTTTTTCCTCGCCTTTAGGCGGCTTGGATGTGTAAAAAGGGTCAAAAATTTTTGGCAGTTCTTCAGATGATATGCCGCATCCCGTATCTGCAATATCCATATATATGTTCGAGTCATCTTGCCGAGTCACGATAGTTATTTCTCTGCTTTTCTTTTCCCACATAGCATCCATTGCATTATTTATTAAATTATAAAATACTTGAGAAATATAGGAATAAATTAATGGAATGCTGGCAATTTCTTCGTCATAAAAGTATTTTTTTCTAATCTTGTTTTTAAAATACAGGTTGCCTTCCAATAGCTGAATTTCTCTCTGCACTAAATCGTTGATATTCACCGGGTGCAAATCTTGCTTTTGCTCGTTTCGGCTTTTCATCATCAGAGTATCCATGATCTGATTGATTTTTGTGACCGCTTGAAAAATATACTTACTATAATTAAACAGAGAGTCTTCTTGAATTTGTGTAGCTTTTGTTTCAATCAAATCGACGCTAGTCTGAATCACTTGCAGCGGACTTTTGAGGTTGTGAACCATTCCCTGGGTCAAACGTCCAATGATGGCTGTTTTTTCCTGGTTTATTAATTGCTTGGTTTTTTGTTCAACAAGTTTTTCCAGGTTTTGGTTGAGGTGGGCAAGTTCGAGGTTTTTTTCTTCAAGTTTTTTTTGCAAGCTGCGGATTGTCAAGTGGGTTTGAATCCGGCTCAAAACTTCTTCGTGCTGGAAAGGCTTAGTGATGTAGTCAACGGCTCCTGTCTGAAAGCCTTTTACTTTATCAGGCGTATCAGAAAGGGCGCTCATAAATATGATGGGAATATCTTGCGTTGACGAGTCTGCTTTCAAACGTCGGCAAGTTTCAAAACCGTCAATTCCTGGCATCATGATATCCAAAAGAATCAAGTCGGGATGGATGTAGTCAATTTGCTCGATCGCACTTTCGCCGTCTAGAGCTACTAATACTTTAAACCCATAATTCCTTAACAACTCGAAAAGTACGTCAAGATTTGTTTGGTTGTCATCGACAATTAGTATGATGCTTCTTTCGGAATTCTTATCGTTCATATTCAAGGCAAACATTCAAGTTTTTTACTTTTTAGTTGTGGGTTGTGAGTTTAAATCGGATTAAAGTGATTTTCTGCGGCTCTCGAAACCTGGTTGCTTCGTAGATGCCTTTATTTGCAATCACTCTTTCTTTTATGGGCGGGTAGGATGCCCATCCCACCAAAATTTCATTCTCTTTGGAACAGGCATCTTGCCTGTTGCTGACAAAAATGTAAGATGTGAGATTTAACAGATTTTGAGTTGTGTGTTAGCTACAGTCAATTTTAGGACAAATGTTGCTTCAAAAAATCTCTAATTTGCTTGAGCTGAAATCCTTTAGCAAGTTGGCGCAGGTGATGAACGAAAGGCACTAATGTCGGGTCAGAATGTTCGAGTTTAGCAGTTTCTTCCAGAATAGCTTCAATATCGCCCATTGCAGCCAATCTTAACAATCTCAAGACTGACTCAGAGGTAGGAGACACCATCGTTGAGTCAGCAGCAGCAATCTCAGAAGATGCTTTTGCAGTTTTATCTATCCGCTGTTTGGTATGCGATCTTTCTTCGTAAACCCATTCTAGTCTCAAATGCAGGCGCAATAATTCTAAAAGCTCGTTAGTTTGAATCGGCTTGGTGAGAAAATTATCGCAACCTGCAAGCCTGCTCTCTTGCTTGGTAGTCTCGTAAACGTTAGCGGACAAAGCAAGGATCACCGTATCTTTTAATTCCGGCAACCGTCGCAGCCGCCTGGTAGCTTCCCAACCATTCATTACGGGCATCAGGAAATCCATTAAAATTATATCCGGTAGAAATTCCTGTGCTTTATGCAAGCAGTCTTCGCCGTCTGTAGCTTCTGCAATCTCAAAGCCTAAATGAAAAAGCAGCCTGTGCAACATGGCGCGATTTACTTCGTGATCGTCTACTATTAGCACTTTCCGCTGAGGACCGGTAAAACCTACAAGCCGTTTTTTTTCTTGCCGGGAGGGAAGTTCCGAAGACTGGGCAACTGCAGGCAAGTCTAGATCCAACCAAAATATGCTGCCTTTGCCGGAGGTACTTTGGACGCGAATTTGGCTGCCCATCATTTTGACTAATTTTTGGCTGATGGAAAGTCCCAGTCCGGTACCTTCGACGAAATTGTTATGATCGCCCACTTGATGAAAAGGCAAAAATATGTCTTCTAATTTATTCTGCCCGATGCCTATGCCCGTATCTTCGATGTGAAAGCGAATTTTATGGGTAGGGACAGGGACACGGCCGATATTTTCTACTGTTGTCACCTCGCGCGCTTCTGTTGTTCCTAGTGGCTGGACCGACATTTGCTGCGCGTCTAAATTAGCGGTCAAATTGATCGTTTGAGTGGCAATTTCCGCTGTCAAATTAGAAGTTTTCCAGTTGGTTTGAGGATCATTATCGGGGAAATTTTCTGCATAACCGACTTTGAATGTAACGCTGCCACTGTTCGTAAACTTAACGGCATTGCTGAGCAAATTAATCAAAACTTGACGCAACCTTTTTTCGTCTGCCAAAATCCCGTCTGGGAGCGCTGAAACTTGCTCGTAATTAAAGGCAATTCCTTTTTGAGCGGAGCGCATCTGGAACAAATCAATAATACTTTTAACAAAAGTAGGAAAATGCACGTTTGTCAGCGACAGCTCCATTTTACTAGCTTCGATTTTTGAGAGGTCTAAAACATCATTAATCAGCATCAGCAGGTGGTTGCCACACTGGTGAATGTTGTTAAGACTTTCCTGCTGATCTGCGGTCAAGTTTTTATCGACTTTTAGCAATTGAATGTATCCCAAAATCCCGTTCAAAGGCGTCCGCAATTCGTGGCTCATGTTGGCGAGAAAGTCGCTTTTAGCGCGGTTGGCAGATTCGGCGGCTTCTTTAGCTAATTGCAGGGCGGCTTCTGCAAGTTTGCGATCGGCAATTTCGGTTTGTGCTTGTTCAAATAGCACCGATTGCTGAATGGCGATCGCCAACTGCACCCCCAATTGTTTTAGGCAGTCTCCCTCCAATTGCTGCCAGGAACGCGGGCCCGTGCAGTGGTGGGCAATTAGCAGCCCCCACAAGTTTTCTCCTTGCAAAATCGGCACTACCAGATTCGCTCTCACATCGAGCCGAGTCAACAAAGCCAAGTGGCACTCGGCTAGGCCGGCATTGCGAACATCTTCTATGGCTCTAATTCTGCCGTCTTGGTAAAGAGGAACGTAGGCTGCCCCGAAACAGGGGTCATAAATTTCCATTCCTACAATTGGTAGGAAATTTTCGGCAACCGACTCGACAGCTATAAATCCGCTCCAATCAGGATTAAATTGGTAAATAACAGTGCGGTCTACTTGCAAAAAATGCCGCACTTCTTCGACGCTTTTGGTGAGAATCTCTTCGAGATTTAGAGAAGATCTAATGCGTTCCAGCATGGCTACCGCCAACTGTTCACGCTTTAACTTTTGGCGCAAAATTAATTCAGATTCTTTGCGTTTTGTGATATCGGTAATTACTGCAATTAAGCCGATGTAATTCTCATTAATATCTTGAATACTGTCGGCTCGCACCAGAGAAGTAACTGCTTCGCCACTCTTAGTTTGCAGCGCAACTTCGCCACACCAAGAGCGACCTTTGCGAAGGCTTTTATAGATTTGTTTGTAATTTTTATGCCGGACATAAAGCGCAGCCATATCGCCAATATCATTGAGTTCTTCCACCGTGTAGCCGTAGCGCTGAATGAAGGCTTGATTGTGGTAAATAGACCGCCCTTTCAAGTCGGCGATCACGATCGCGTCGCTGGTACTTTCGACGGCTTGAGTGACCTGCACTAAAGCTAATTCTGCTGCTTTGCGATCGCTAATATCCGTCATCGAACCCACCATCCGCAGAGGGTTTCCGGCTTCGTCCCAGACTGCTTGAGCGCGGGCGAGCACCCACTTATAGCTACCGTCTTTGCACTGCAAGCGGTATTCGGCAGCGTAATAGGGGGTTTGGCGATCGAGATAACCTTGGATCGCTGCTTGCACTCGTGAGCGATCGTCTGGATGGATGCGATCGATCCACGAGGTGTTGGTGTTTTCGATTTCGCCGTCTGTGTAACCGATAATTTCTTGCCAGCGGGCCGATCGAAAAGCTTCATTTGTTTGAAGATTCAGATCCCAAATTCCGTCTTGATTGCCTTTGAGAACTAACTGCCAGCGTTCTTCACTTTTACGCAATTCTTCTTCGGCTTGTTTGCGCTGAATATGATCGCCCAACTGAGTCGCTACAGCCTTGACCAACTCTACTATACGCGGTTCCATAATCGAGCGGTCGCGCTTGCAGAATACTAAAACTGCCAGCACCTTTGAGCTAGCGTGAATTGGCACTCCGAAACAAGCTTTTAATCCGAATGATACCGCCATTTGCGCTCGGGCAAAAAGATGATTTTTGGCTACAGAAATATCTTCAATCCATTCTACATTTCTGGTTGACCAAATCCGCCCAGGTACTGCCACTCCGGCGGCGAATCTAATTTTTTTACTTTCACGACCGAACATATCTAAATCGCGATCGCTAGCGTACCAAGTTTCGCTGTGTTCCAAAAAAGTACCGTTAGCACTCGGTATCCAAGCTTCCGCAAAATTCCAGCCGATCGCATTGCACAGCAACCGCAGGATATCTGGGAGGGCACTGTGAAAATCAGCAGACTGACTAATGGCTTGAGTTGCGGCCAGCAACAGCTTTATTTCATCTTCTGCTTGCTTGCTTTCTGTAATATCAGTTCCCGTGCCGAGAATTTGTTTTAACTTACCATCGGCTGTTTTCGCAAATACAGTATCTCGGCTAACCATCCAGCGCCAAGAACCATCCTTGTGCCTAATTCTGTATTCAATTTCAAAGATATCCCCTTCGCTGCCTGTTTCAACTTGCTGTAAATAATCAGGCATTTTTCTTAAATCTTCGGGATGAATTAAAGGTGACATCATCCACGGCCCCATTGCCTGAATCTCCTCTAGTGTATAGCCAAGAATCTGGTATATAGAAGCGTTTCCATAGATATTTTTTTTTTCAATTAAGTCACAAACATACAAAATATTAGGACTTGCCCCTGCAATTTGTTGAATGAATCGCTGGCTCTCTCGCAGTGCTGCTTCTGCTTGTTTCCTTTGGGAAATATCGCGAACAATGCAAATAGTTTCTCCGCCGGCTAGCATTGTCAGCGATACATCTAAAGGAACCTTCGATCCGTCGCGGCGGCATCCTACTGCTTCGGTCATGTACCAACCTTTCTGCACTAAAGTAGGGGCAACTTCTTGCTCAAACCTTTGCAGTTCTGCACCTTCGTAGAATACTTTCCAACTTTTGCCTAACAGTTCTTCGAGAGAGTCGTAACCGTAGATTTTTAGTCGGGCTGCGTTGCAATAAATCAAAAGTCCGTCGGTATCGATTATGGCGATACCTTCGGAAGCGGCAGCCATTGCCGCTGCTTGCCTGTGGAGTTTTGACTCGAAACGTTTGCGATTGGTGATGTCGCGGACGATCGCGATAATTTCGTCATCGGTGCAAAAAACTATTCTCGCTTCAAAATCGTACAGTTCATCATTAACGGGCATTTGATATTCTACAACTTGAATCTCGCCCGTGGCGATCGCTTGTTGATTGCTCGACAAGATTTTTTCAGCAAAAGCAGCCGGCAATATGTCTTGTGCTTTTTTGCCAATTAGTGTTTTTTGTGGGATGATTTTCTCGAAATTTTTTGCAGGCTTGAAGTCTACAAAAGTGCCGTCTGCCCGACAGCGAAATATCATGTCTGGTATCGCATTTAAAAGAGCGCGGTTGGTGGCTTCACTCTTACGCAGTTCAGCTTCAGCTTGCTTGCTAAATGTAACGTCGCGAGCAACTGCATAAATCAAACCTTCTTCTGCAAACGGGGATGCTGTCCACGACAGCCATTTATAAGTACCATCTTGGCAAAGATAGCGGTTTTCTAAGCTAATAACGGGGTGGCTATTTTTAAGTTTTTCTAATTCCGCTACAGTAATTTCTAGGTCTTCTGGATGGACGAATTCTATCAAAGGTTTGGCTAAGATTTCATCACTGCTATAACCTAATACATTTGACCAAGCGGGGTTTAAGCGTTTGAAATAGCCATCAAAACCTGCAATGCAAAGTAAATCTAGCGAGAGATTAAAAAATCGATCGCGGTCTTGCTGGGTTTGTTTCAGTTCCGTAACATCCATCACCAAACCGTCCCAAACTATATCGCCGTTGGCTTGCTTTTCTGGCTTCGACGCGCCTTGCAGCCATTTCACTCGATCTCCCATAACTTGCCGCCACTGGTGTTGCCAAGCTTGCTGAGTTGCCGCTGAAGTTGCCATCGATCGCTGCAAGCCTGAGATGTCGTCTGGGTGAACTGTTGCAAAAGCCAAAGTGGCATTTTCTTCTATTTGTTCAGGTTTTAAATTGTAGATATGCAAACTGCCCGAAGAAACGTAAGTAAAAGATGTTTTACCATCTACATCAAGCCGATATTGATAAATCATTCCAGGCACGTTGTCGGTCATTATTTGAAATCGAGCTTCGCTTTCCTGCAACGCAATTTGCTGGCGTTTGTATTCGGTCACATCTCGCATTGTTCCGACTAACATTTTAGTCCCATCGGCTTTTTTAAATACTGTTTTTTTAGTAGATATAATGCGTTCTTGACCTTCGCTATCGGTAAAAATTTCTTCTGTTTCCTGAGCCAGACTTCTTTGCAATACTTGCTCGTCTTGTTGCCAAAAAAAAGCCGCTTGTGCTGGGGGTAAAAAATCGTATCCTGACTTGCCAATCAGTTCCGATCGCCTTTTTCCTATCAAATTGCAAAAAGCATCGTTTAATACGATCCATCTGTGCAGCTCATCTTTGACAAAAATCGGGTCAGGAGTAGAATTAATCGTGTGATTTAAAAACTCTTCTGATGCTTTTAATTGAGCTTCGTAACGGTAGCGATCGCTCACGTCCAAGACTACTTTAATCAGGTGGTCGATCGAGCCGTCTAGGGCTCGGATACAGCGCAGGTAAACTCTCGTATAAACTGTATTTCCGTCTTTTCGGCGCCATCTTTGGTCTAAAACATAGCCTTCACTCTCCCCTGCCAAAATTTTATTGAACTGCTCTAAACTCGCCTGCAAGTCTTCAGGAAAACCCCACCTCTCCCAATTCTCATGCAAAAACTCTTGGCGAGAGTACCCCAGCAAATCACACAAAGCATCGTTGACTTCCAACCACTCGTATTTTTCTGGTGCTGAGGGGGATATCGGAGGAGCAAGAATGGCAATTCCGACGAGAGAATTCTCGACTACCGAGCGATATTTTTCTTCACTTTTTCGCAAAGCTTCTTGGTTGTGCTGTCGCTCGACTGCGTAACGAAGCGATCTAATTAACACTTCGCTGTCGATTTTTCGCTTGACTAGATAATCTTGAGCTCCGGCTTGGATTGACTGCACGGCAAGCTCTTCATCGTTGCGGGCAGTCAGTACGACAATCGGAGTATTTAGGCTATATTCTTGTATTTTGACAATTGTATTTAAGTCTTGGCTATCGGGCAGCGAAAGATCTAGTAAAATCACATCAAAATCTTCGCCGGTCAAAAGTTCCTGCGCTTTGCTGAGACAGTCTGTACAACTTACTGATAGCCTTTGGGGTTCGGCTCTACTAACATTTGTTTCTAATAATAATTCTTCGATCAGCTCGGCTTCTGCTTGATTGTCTTCGACCAGAAGAACTTTAAAGCCGTTTCGCTTTGCGGGTGGACTCAAAACTGATATCATATACCTTGTTTTTTGTCAGAAGGCAGTGTAGCCAACTATTATAGCATATAAAGAATTGTATAGCCACAAATCCCCCCGTTCCAGTTGAAAACTCTGTGGTGCAAGAATTACAAGGGAGTATCTCATATTTGTAAAAACACTTCTTTTCCCTCCTTCCTTCTTCCTCTTGCCTTCTGCCTCCTGCCTCAAAAATCCTATTTCTAGCTGGGGTGCAAAAGTAATATCATCCCATTTACAATGCACTCTATATCAGAGATTGGACTCTTCTCAAAAACTGGTTATTCTGCCCATTTCACAAAAAGTAAATTTTCTGGGTATGGGTTCTTTTAACCCGTCCTTAAAAGGCTTATTGAAAATGGTGCAATATCTGATATCTATGCGATTGTGTTTTTCCTCTAAGTAGGTCAAAGCCATCAGAGGGAAAATTTTTAGGTTTTTTAGAAGCTGGGTTTCAGGAGGAAACTAAGCTGCTGAGTATTTTTTTGGACCATCGCCCCTGTGACCAGATTTTAGATTTTAGACTTTAGATTTAGTCCACAGATGAATCGGCGAGGTTGAACTAGAATCTAAAATTTTGGGTGACTCACGACTCCTGTCGGAAAGTAAGTATCCATTTTTGGGCTGGTTCAGCCGATGATCGCGCGATCGCACCTCACCCTTTGTTGTCCTTGGATTCCGCTAGCAACAGCATCCAAGCGATATCCCCGCACCAATGAGCGCTCAACGCCAAAAAAGCGGTGGCAACTATCTTCGCTATTTATGTTTTTACCACTTCTTTTATCATACCTTACATAAACTGATTACTGCGATTTCTTTACTTTCTGCAATCAAATAAAATATCTCCACAGGCCTTGCTATTTAGCAAAAAAGTGATAATCTTGAATTAGAGGCAATCGAAAACTCGGTTGATACAGCCTAGCAAAAAACTTGATAATTTTAGTAACAAAATTACAATTCCGCATAACCTGTCTTTTGTTTACTGTCCTTTGACCGAAATGAGCTGAAGTTGAGAGGAAAAAAGCAATGCTCGACAATTTAGCAATTGAACAAAAACCCGGTTTAATCCCCAAAGAAAAAGCCTTAGTATTGTTGTTTGATGAAGTCGGCATCGCCGACATCCCATTAGTAGGCGGTAAAAATGCTTCTTTGGGCGAAATGATTCAACAGTTAACCGCCCAAGGAGTCAGAGTTCCCAACGGATTTGCAACTACAGCACACGCTTACCGGTACTTCATCCAGTCAGCGGGTTTAGAAGCTAAATTGCGCGAAATTTTTGCAGATTTAGACGTAGAAGATCTGCAGAACCTGCGACAAAAAGGCAAGCAAGCGCGGGCACTGATTCTTGACACACCATTTCCGCGAGAACTCCAAGCCGCGATCGCGGATGCTTACGAAAAATTGTGCGATCGCTACGGCGACAGTACAGACGTAGCAGTGCGTTCCTCCGCCACCGCCGAAGACTTACCAGACGCCAGTTTCGCGGGACAGCAAGAAACCTACCTCAACGTCCAAGCTTGCGCTGGCGTCCTGGAATGCTGTCACAAATGCTTTGCTTCCATATTCACCGATCGCGCGATTTCCTACCGCCAACAAAGGGGTTTCGACCACTTTGAAGTCGCCCTATCAGTCGGCGTCCAAAAAATGGTGCGATCGGACTTAGCATCATCCGGCGTCATGTTCAGCATCGACACCGAAACCGGATTCAAAAACGCCGTATTAGTCACCGCCGCCTACGGATTAGGCGAAAACATCGTCCAAGGAACCGTCAACCCCGACGAATACTTCGTCTTTAAACCAACCTTAAAACAAGGTTTTCGCCCGATTTTAGAGAAACGACTCGGCAGCAAAACCCTCAAAATGGTGTACGATATCGGCGGTTCTAAATACACCAAAAACGTCTCCGTCATCGCCGCCGAAAAAAATAAATTTGCCATCCAAGATGATGAAATTCTGCAACTAGCAAAATGGGCCGTAGTCATCGAAGAACACTACTCTAAAGTGCGCGGGACTTATACCCCGATGGACATTGAGTGGGCAAAAGACGGCAATACGGGCGAATTGTTTATTGTCCAAGCGCGACCCGAAACAGTACAATCTCAAAAGTCTGCTAAAGTTTTGCGAAACTACAAATTGCAAGGCAGCAGCGCAGTTTTAGCAAAAGGACGCGCCGTTGGCGAATCAATCGGACAAGGCAAAGCCCGCGTAATTTTAGATGTGCACAGAATCGCTGAATTTCAATCAGGAGAAGTTTTAGTTACCAACAAAACAGACCCGGATTGGGAACCGATTATGAAAAAAGCAAGTGCGATCGTCACCAATTCCGGCGGCCGCACTTGTCACGCCGCCATCATCGCCAGAGAAATGGGAATTCCCGCCATTGTCGGCACCGGTGAGGCAACCCAAATCTTGAAAAACCATCAAGAAATCACTGTTTCTTGTTCCGAAGGAGATGAAGGGAAAGTTTATGCGGGTTTGCTTCCTTTTGAAATTCAAGAAACGGCGATCGAGAATTTGCCCCGCACCCGCACTCAAATTTTAATGAATGTCGGGAACCCAGAAGAAGCCTTTGGTTTATCAGCAATTCCCTGCGACGGCGTAGGCTTAGCGCGGCTGGAATTCATCATTGCCAATCACATTAAAGCACATCCGCTGGCACTGATTCACTTTGACGAATTGGTGGATGAATCAGTCAAAGAAGAAATTGCAGAACTCACAGCACTTTACCAACACAAACCCGATTTCTTCACCGACAAACTCGCCCACGGAATTGCCACAATTGCCGCCGCATTTTATCCAAATCCAGTGATCGTGCGGATGAGCGATTTCAAGAGCAACGAATATGCTAATCTTTTGGGTGGGCGGCAGTTTGAACCCAACGAAGAAAACCCGATGATCGGGTGGCGCGGCGCCTCTCGCTATTACGACCCAAATTACCGCGAAGCTTACGCTTTGGAATGCAAAGCATTAAAGCGAGTTCGCGACGAAATGGGCTTGACAAATGTGATTCCGATGATTCCATTTTGTCGCACCCCGGATGAAGGACGAAAAGTGTTAGCCGAGATGGCAAAACACGGTTTAGTTAAGGGCGAGAACGGCCTGCAAGTGTATGTGATGTGCGAATTGCCGAGCAATGTCATATTTGCTGACGAATTTGCCCAAGTTTTTGACGGATTCTCGATCGGCTCTAACGATTTAACTCAGTTAACATTAGGATTAGACCGGGATTCTGCTTTAGTCGCACACATTTTTGACGAACGGAATGAAGCTGTCAAGCGCATGGTAGCAATTGCCATTAAAGCTGCCAAGAAGTACGATCGCAAGATTGGGATTTGCGGTCAAGCCCCCAGTGATTATCCTGAGTTTGCTCGTTTCTTGGTTGAGCTGGGAATTGATTCGATTAGTTTGAATCCCGATTCGGTTTTGAAGACTTTGTTGGATGTTGCTAAGGTGGAAAGCGCGGGTTCGTTGATGGACTTAGCCGGGGATATTGCTAAGGTTTAACCCTTTCATGTTTTGAGAGAAACCGGGTTTCTTAAACAATAGCTAGCCCATGTTCTGACTTGCTTGTTTTTGAACCGATCCGGTTTCTCATATTTAGTCCTGTAAAATAACCGATTTTGCGTTTGTAGTGATTAATCCAAGTCCTCTGATTTTTATCAGGACTTGCATTCGTCACTACAAACCTATTTGATTGCTGATAATTGACCTGAAATAATATCACATCATATCTGCACTTCTGGCTTTTTTGGACCCGGACGATGCGCTTTACGAAAAAAGTGGCGTCAGCAGCGATCGCCCTCCTCAGCCGCCAGCTAACGGTTAACACACGGGCTGCATAGTTTGAGAATAGATCGGGAACTTTTCTTATTTAAAACCGTCTTTTAGAGGAGGATTTTCTGTTGCCATAGCCTAAGTCAAAAAACATATTATCCACATAAGCTCTGAAAATGTGCTAACTGCTCTCCTGATTATTTTCATAGGTTTAGCTCCGTCGCTGCTGTCTTTGTGGGTGATGCGCTCTGCCCAGAGCCAAGCCCGCGACAGAATTGCAGCGGCCAGACTTGCGGTAGCGAATAGACCCATGCGAACTCAACTACCAACTGCCGATCGCACTTACATACAAAGCCTCGGTTATTCGATAGGCGATATCACTTGCGAGTATAACGCCCGCTCTAATTACATTCGCTGCGCTGTCAATCCTTCTGGGCCCTGTCAAGATTGTCGGTACTACCAAGCCAGAACTCTTGACGCTCGCGGTGAAAAGATATAGCTTATATTGGTGCTTGTATCTACGCCTATTTGCGGATGTAATAATCAATGAGTTAAGATGTACTTACGTGTAAGGATTATTGTTGGAGCTTGTTTTGGACGACCCACGCCCCAACTCAGCAATTAAAACCTAATCGAGCATTATTGCTTGGTTACAGTTGTCATAACAGGGGAATTGCGATCGGTGTTTTTCTAGTTGAGGATTTACGATCGGAAACAAAGTTGAGATGATAAATTTTGGTTGGGTGGCGAGAAATCTAGGAATAAATTGGGTTTCTAGTCTCTTAGACGTAACTCCTGCAGTTAAGAAAATTAGCCAACAAAAATCGTAAGTAGCTGAGGGGCAAATCTCCAAATCAGTTTCTTCAAACATGATGAAAAATTCTGCGCGAAACATTGTCCCGAGCATTGATCTTAAACAGAAACCAGCTCGAAGACTCTAAGTTGACAACTTGAGAAGTTGCTTGTGGGCGGCACTAATATGTTTTTGCTATCGTAGCGAAACAGTCTCAAATCTAGATTGCTATCTCCAGACTCCAAGTCATGAATTTTTAAGACACTTCGTCGATACAGGGTATGCCAATTTCAATTGAATCTCATATGTTGCACCATTTTCAAGAATAGGCTTTCTGGCCTGTTCCACAACAAGTGAATTTTTTTATGGGCTGGGCAGGAGAACCCCCCATAGAAGGGTTATTGAGAATGGTAAAAGATCTCAGTTGAATGACACTTCGGGCACGGTCGGCATAATTATGTGACGGCTATCACTCCCTCATTAATACCTGGTTGCTATTGTGAACAGGGCTTGCACACCAAAAGCAAAGAAACCGAGTTTTTTACCGGGAGCGAGGGCTGCAAAGAAGTCTTTTCGTCCCTCAAACCAGGTTTATACCTCTAGAAATAGTGAATTTTCTCTGCAAATAAAGTGCATTAGACGATGTACAGAAAACCTCATTAAGTAAATTTTTGAGAACTGGTGTTATTATCTACTGCGCGATGTAAGAGATAAGCGTGTAACAGATACACTCGCTAACAGAAAAGAAAAAAGTCGAACGCAAAATATCACCCGATAGAGAGATTATGGGGATTTTAAACCCCAAATCCTCTGCGCTTCTGCCGGCGATATTGGCAATGCTATTAAATATTAATATAGCAGTCATTTGTGCTGAGTAAAATTCGCTTTTTGCTTTTGATCCACCTCAAGCTACACCGCCTATTACTCTGCAATTAAACCTTTTCAAGAGGTGATAATGATCATCTGGAAATGGGTACATCATCTACAATTCGTGAGCCAATTTGACCATGCAAAGCATCTGCAATAAACCAATTTTTGTCACCCCCAAAATATGTGACTCCACCGCAAGGATTTCGGGCGCAAAATCCAGAACAACCGCAACTTATCATCAGAAAAAAGCAATAAAAAAAGTAAAAACAGAGGAGTGTTTCCTGTCCCAGAAACTCCGTGTCGACAGGGGAATTGGGCATCCCCACAGAGAATTTTTGCGAGCAACCCAGTCTGTGGGCGCCCCGACTCTAAAAAATGTACTGTTCCTCGATGCCAGAGTAGAGAACTTCGACAGCTTGGCAAGAGGAGGAACAGCCTATACAGAGGTATTTGTATTGGACTCGACGCGGGATGGAGTCGAGCAAATTACTAGAATTTTGGTTAATTACAGCGATTTAGACAGCCTTCAGATAGTTTCTCACGGTCGAGAAGCGGGGGTGCAGCTAGGGTCGATCGAACTTTGCAACGACAACTTACAAACCTACAACCATTTGTTAGAACAGTGGGGAAAAGCCCTCAGCGAGAGAGGAGATATCTTGTTATTCGGCTGCAGCGTCGCAGCGGGAGAAAGTGGCGAGGCCTTCGTGCGGCGGCTGAGCTTAATAGTCGGTGCAGATATTGCAGCTTCCGACAACTTGACGGGGAGTACGGCACTCGGTGGCGACTGGGAATTAAAATTTGCGACAGGGGAAATAAAAGCGAGAATCGCCATTGAAAAAGAAGTGCTCGCAGCCTACCCTTACGCCCTCGGCACATTAGTTAACGAAACTTTCAAAAACTCCACAGTTAGGGGGCCTTGGATTTACGGGGGAAACGACGGAGCACTGTTCAATCCCAGCAGCGGGGTTCCAGCAGCCAATCAACTTATCCCCGGCATTACCGGAGGCACGGTATCGGGCGTAATTCCGGCTTTGGGCGGTTCAAGTCCCGGCGATGGCGCTCTGCGATTAACTCCAGCAGTAAATCTTCGGGAAGCCTTCGTCATCTACAACAACCCCATTCCTTCAACCGACGGTATCAGAGTCCAGTTTGATTTTTATTCTTACGGTTCAAGCCAGCAATTTGAGGCTCCGCAACCCTCTATTAGTCCTCAGCCAGGGGACGGGCTGGGTTTCTTCTTGATAGACGGCACTGTTAGCCCAACCAGGACTGGGGGTTATGGCGGTTCTCTGGCTTACGCTCCACGAACGGGTATACCCGGTATTGAGGGAGGTTATTTAGGCATTGGGCTTGACGAGTTTGGCAATTTTTCAACATCCACAGAAGGGCGCTCCGGCCCGGAGCCACCTTCGATTCCCGGCTCCTCTATTGGTTCTTTCCGACCTGATTCAGTAACTGTTAGAGGAAATCAAGCAAACGGTTATCAGTTTTTAACAAATGCGATCGTTCCCTTCGGCATCGATAACATTCCTACCAGCATTGACTTTAGCGGCCCTCAACCAGGCAGCAATTTTAACTTCAGCAATACGTTCACGAGCGATCGCAATTTAGCCAAAAGATCCGTTCAAATTACGCTGAATCCATCTAACGATCCGGTGAATCCCTCTCGCCTCACCGTTGCCTTCGATAAAAATTTCGACGGCATCTACGAAACTACATTGATCGACATCCCCAACTTGGCGACCAAAAACGGCTCAGTACCGCCAATTTTCAAATTTGGTTTTGGCAGTTCCACAGGAAGCGCCAACAACATTCACGAACTTCAAAACCTGGTAGTTGAAACTATCAATCCTCCCAGTATCGCCGCAGAGGTTGCCACTATTAAGACCGGCCCGCAGTTCGTCAAATCCGAAGGCAGCATTACCTACACGATTACTACTGTAAACAGGGGACCAGCGCCTGCTACAAATGTTCTGATTCAAGACGAAATACCTTTAGAACTGCGTCCGGGCGGATTGCAGCCGGATCTGATTGCCTCCAACAACGGCACTTACGTGAACCAAACCAAGGCAGTCACCTGGCCGTTAATTCCGGTTCTCAATGCCGGCGAGACTGTGACTTACACCCTGACAATTGATTTGCCGCCCGGTTTAACCAGCGGTAGCAGTTTTGCCAACGTTGCATTCAGCACTAGCTCGACTTTCGACCCCGACCTCAGCAACAACAGCGGTGTACTCGCCCCAGGGCAAATCGAGGGACCTGGTGTCGTGTCTACCACAGTTGTCGATACAGTCGCGGATTTAGTTACTACCAAAAGCGGTCCTGTGACTACTTCGGCTGGGTCAATCGTCGCCTACACATTGACTACCACTAACATGGGGCCAGACCCCGCTGCCGATGTGACCATCAGTGACAGCATTATTCCGGGTTTAACAGGAGTCAGCGTATCGGACGGCGGTACTTACGACCCAGTTTCGGGCATTGTCACCTTCCCAGCACTGACAGCCCTGGCAAATGCTGCGACTGAGACTCGGACTATCAGTTTCACTGCCCCAGCCACCCTTACTGCCATCAGCAACACGGCGCGGAGCACCTCGGCGATTTTCGATCCGATCGCCACTAACAACAACGGCTCGACAACCAACAAAGACGGCACTCCCACTAACTCTACGGTTACGACAAGTATTGCGCCCAACGCGGATTTGGCAACCACCAAAACCGGCTCTACAAGTGCTACTGCCGGTAGTTCGGTCAGCTATACGATCGCCACAGTTAATTTAGGGCCGAGTCCTGCAGAAGCTGTAACCATCACTGACAGCATAGTTCCCGGTTTAACCGGAGTCACGGCATCTAACGGCGGCGTTTACGATCCAGTGACGGGCATTGTCACCTTCGCGCCTGTGGCAATAGCCAACGCGGAGACTGTCACCCGGACGATCGACTTCACAGTACCGCCCACCCTAACTTCCATCAGCAACACGGCCAGAAGTACCTCCATCACTCCTGACTCCACTCCGACCAACAACAACGGTACCAACCCCAACGCCACCGTCACCACCTCGATCGATGCTGTGGCCGATGTTGTCACCCAAAAAACGGCTCCGGCCAGCATCAACGCGGGCGAAACGCTACTTTATACAATTACTACTGCCAACAACGGGCCGAGTCCTGCGACCAACGTAGTCATCACCGACAGCCTGATTCCCGGCTTAACTAATGTCAGCGTGTCCGATGGCGGAACCTACAATCCTGCCACAGGGACGATCGAGTTCCCAGCGATCGCGACTTTAGCCAGCGGCACCAACCAGAGCCGCACCATCAGCTTTGTACCGCCGACTACCCTGACGAGCATCACCAATATTGTATTGAGCCGATCGGACACTTTTGACCCGGACTTAACAAACAATAACGGCTCGACAGTCGCAGTGCCCGGTGAGGCGGGGGGTCAAGTCATTACCTCGATCGAGGCTGTGGCCGATGTTGTCACCCAAAAAACGGCTCCCGCCAGCATCCAGGTGGGCGACACGCTACTTTATACAATTACTACTACCAACAACGGGCCGAGTCCTGCGACCAACGTAGTCATCACCGACAGCCTGATTCCCGGCTTAACTAATGTCCGCGTGTTCGATGGCGGAACCTACAACGCAACCACAGGGACGATCGAGTTTCCAGCGATCGCGACTTTAGCCAGCGGCAGCAGTGTCACCCGCCGCCTAATTTTTGTACCCCCGCCTACGCTGACGAGCATCACCAACATAGTATTGAGTCGATCGGACACTTTTGACCCGGACTTAACAAACAACAACGGCTCGACAGTCGCATTGCCCGGTGAGGCGGGGGGGCAAGTCATTACCTCGATCGATCCTGTTGCCGACCTGGTTACGTCCAAGAGCGGTCTCACATCTGCTCCTGCTGGTAGTTCCGTGACTTATACTATAACTACCGCCAACAATGGGCCGAATGCTGCTGAAAACGTAGTGATTACAGACAGCATCATTCCCGGTTTAACGGGAGTAAGCGCATCCGATAACGGCACTTACGACCCAGTGACAGGGGTTGTCACCTTCCCAACAATTCCCAGTTTAACGAGCGGCAGCAACATCAACCGCGAGGTAACAGTAGTCGTTCCAGCGACGGGCGCCCTTAGCAATACTTCCCAGAGCCGATCGACCACTTTTGACCCCAAGCCCAGCAATAACAACGGTTCCGAGTCCAGAGCCACTGTCACCACCGCTATTATTAGCGCGCAGCCCACACCCAACAAACTTCCATCAGCCTACAGCAGCAACGCTGCGCTAGGGCCCAACAGCGTTGTCCAAATTAGCGGACTCGGAGGCAGAGACTCAGACGGCACAGTGGTTACATTCACCATCAGCACCCTGCCACCGACAAATCAAGGCGTCCTGTTCTTGGGCGACCCCGCAACGGGGGGAGTCGCCGTCACGGCTGGTCAAACCCTGACAGCCGAGCAAATGACGCAGTTATTCTTCCAGTCGGCGGGCAATTTCACAGGAGCTAATTTTACCTACAGCAGCAAGGACAATCTCGGTGGCAGCAGTCCTGCCGCCACAGTTTCTCTGGTGTCGCTAGCGTTCAACTACCCGCCGGTACCCACAAACTTCAGCAAGACCCTGGCGCCAAACAGCACCGTCAACCTCACAGCGCTGACGGCAAAAGACCCCGACGACTCGATCGAATTCTTTACTATCAACACCCTACCGGCGACAAATCAAGGCGTCCTGTACTTGGGCGACCCCAGCCAGGGAATCCGGGTCACGGCAGGCCAAAGATTGAGTACAACTCAAATCAACCAGTTATTCTTCCAAGCAACCAGCGAATTCGCAGCCACAAACTTTACCTACAGCGCCACAGACCGCCGCGGCGCCATCAGTTCAGCCCCCGCTACAGCCTCCCTGCTAGCACTATTACCTCCCACCGACCAGCCACCGGTCGCCAACAACTCCAGCCTGGCTGTGTTGCTGGGAAGAACCGTGAACATCCCCGGACTCGGAGGAACCGACCCAGACGGGACGGTGGTTTCCTTTACCGTAAACACCTTGCCGCCCGCCAATGAGGGGACGCTGTTTTTGGGTGATCCCAGCCAGGGAGTGCGGGTCACGGCTGGTCAAACCCTAACAACCGAGCAAATTACCCAGTTGTTCTTCCAGGCGTCCGGCAATTTCACAGGGGCAAACTTCACCTACAGTGCTACAGACAACCTCGGCGCCACGAGTGCGGCAGTCGCCACTGTCTCTCTCATTCCCCTTAAGGAATCGATACCGGCGCCAACACCCGCGCCGATACCCGTGCCGACACCGGCGCCAACCCCAACACCAACAACACCGGCGCCAACTCCAACACCAACAACACCGGCGCCGATACCCGTGCCGACACCGGCGCCAACTCCAACACCAACAACACCGACACCCACACCCACACCAACAATACCGGCGCCAACTCCAACACCAACAATACCGACACCCACACCCACACCAACAATACCGACACCCACACCCACACCAACAATACCGGCACCCACACCCACACCTGCAGCGGAACCAGCGCCGACGCCCATACCCACGCCGACGCCCATACCCGCGCCTGCCCCGGAACCAACTGCAACTGCAACTCCAACTCCAACACCACCCATTCCCACACCAACACCAACACAAACACCGGAACCAACACCAGCGCCAGAACCAACGCCTATATTCGGCCCAGTACCCGAACCCAATACCAGTTGCGGTTGCGACCCCTTGCCCCAGCCACCGAACATCACATTTATCCCACCCCAGCCTTCGCAAATACTC
>NZ_JAUBQS010000052.1:0-1775 GCF_036701355.1 Microcoleus sp. Pol12B3 | reverse complement strand
ATACCAGTTGCGGTTGCGACCCCTTGCCCCAGCCACCGAACATCACATTTATCCCACCCCAGCCTTCGCAAATACTCAACTTCGACTCCAACGCCGCACAACTCATCGACATCCAAAACACCATGAGAGGCACTCCTGGAAACGATTCCTTAACAGGAAACGAAACCAACCAACTGTTTCTCTCAAAAAGCGGCGACGACACAGTGTTAGGTGAAGCAGGCAGCGATATCGTTTACGGCGACCAACAGCGAGACTTCATAGCAGCAGGTAGAAGCAACGACATCGTTTACGGCGGCAAAGACCAGGATGTCGTATTTGGCGGGAAGGAAGACGATCGCATTTTTGGCGATCGCAATGGAGACACAGTGTACGGAGATCGGGGTTCCGACACCATAGTCGGCGACAACGGCAACAACATCGACTTGACCGACAACGACAGCGACCTAATTTTCGGCGGGTCTTCAGGCGACGCCATTGCAGGCACTCAAGGCAACGACACCGTTTACTCCGGCAAAGGCCCTGACATCGCCTATGGTGGCATCGACAACGACCTGATCTGGGGCGACAAAGGCCCGGACACCCTTGACGGCGACAGCGGAGACGACTCTTTGTTCGGTGGCGTCCTCAACTCCCTAGACAGCGACCCCGACGGCTTCGATTTGCTGTTAGGAGGCGATGGCAACGACTTGATGAACGGTCAAGAACAAGACGATACCCTGGTGGGCGGCAACGGACGGGATTTGCTGTTTGCAGGCAAAGCGGGCGATCGCATTTTTGGCGAAACTGACTCGGATACTCTCTACGGCAATCAAGGTTCCGACACCATACTCGGTGACTACGGCACTCAGCAAGGCAGCACAATTGCCACATCTGAAGGCGACTTAATTTTCGGCAACGACACCGGCGATATCATCGGTGGCGGTAGCGGTAACGACAGCATTTTTGCCGGCAAAGGTAACGACTTCATTTACGGCGGCAAAGATAACGACCGGATTTGGGGCGAACTCGGTTCCGATACTATTGTCGGAGATGAGGGGGACGATTCGCTTTACGGCGGCTTGCAAAACCAATTAGTGTCGGATGTTGACGGCCGCGACTTGCTGTTTGGAGGCGATGGCAATGACCAACTCAACGGCGGTGAGAGTTCCGACTCTTTGAGTGGGGGTTTTGGTAACGATATTCTTCGTGGTGGCAAGGATGACGATGCAGTACAGGCAGATGCTGGTGATGACTTGATTTACGGTGATGATGGCAGCGATATTTTGTGTGGCGATCCGGGTAACGATACCATTTTTGGCGATCGCGGGCAAAATGACCGAGGCGCTGTGGGTGGAGACGGTCAGCAAGACTGTATCAACGGGGACAGCGGCGATGACTTTTTATACGCTAATGAAGGTCAAGATACTCTCAACGGAGGTGAGGGTAATGACACTATTTACGGAGGCAAAGATAACGATATTCTCAACGGAGGTGCAGGGGATGATTGGCTGTTTGGTGATGGGGGCGATGATACTTTGATTGGAGGTATTGGGAGCGATCGCTTTGTGTTAAGTGCTAATAGCGGTATGGATAATCTGTTCAATTTTGCCGTAGGAACTGATAAGTTTGTCCTGGCGGGTGGCTTGAGTTTTGAGGCTTTGCAAATTAACCCGATGGCGAATGGCACGCTGCTGCAAGTTGCTGCGACTGGCGAGGTTTTGGCTCAGGTTTTTGGCGCTGATCATACTATTACTTCTCTCGATTTTCTCACTCTTTCGAGTTAAGATCAAAGCGCA
>NZ_JAUBQS010000150.1:0-2562 GCF_036701355.1 Microcoleus sp. Pol12B3 | reverse complement strand
GGACATTCTTTCAGAAGGGTTTGAGGGCTATGTCCTTGATTTTATCAAGCTTTTGACGGGGTTGTCACCCCGTCAGTTTGGTTACTTTCGCGATAGCACTATAGCAATCCTAAATGATTTTATATATCTAGAGCAATCCTAAATGATTTTCTGTGTGTAGGTATATTGACGTATTTTGGGGAAATCAAATTTATGTTCCTTAGTAAAAAACTCTCTCCAAAAATTTTACAATCTTAAAGGACCTACATAAATACCAATACTTTCTTAAAAAGTTTTTAACTTGTAACCAAATATCTTCAACGGGATTCTGCTGGGGAGCATTGGGAGCAAATAAAATACAATCAATTGACCAATTATCAGGTTATTTGTCACCATTTAGTTCTACTAAAAATTCTCTAAATTCTCCATATTTATGATAACTAGCTCCATCCCCAATCAAGATGATGTTGCGATTTTTATATTTATTTGGTAAGCATTTTATGAATTTAACTGTTGATTTTCCATCACAACTGTTGATTTTCCATCACCAGATGGATGGCTCTGAAGATGGAATTCTTTGATAATTGAGTGCGCCCAAATAAGTTTGTCTATCTTTTTCATTGGTAATTGGGAATTATATTCTGATTTTAGATTGATCCCAAACATAACCAGTTAGATCACCATGAAGTAGATGATACCATTTTTTTAAAGATGTGATAGAGATAAAGAATGTAAAATCCAAGACCATCCGGTGAGAAAACCAATGACGCTTTCGGTGAAAGATGCCAAAATTTCCTGGACTTTTGTGCGGAGTTCATCAAGATTATTAAACACCGACTTTCGCTAAAAAATCTTTGAGATCTTCCCACACTCTTTCTGTGGGATTTACTTCAGGACAAGCCGGAGGCTGAAATAGTAAAATGATATTGTCTGGTAATTCAGATGAGCTTAAATTATGAGCGGGTGCATTATCAACTTGAATGATGTGTAATTCATGAGGATATTGGATTGACAAAAGTTGTAAATATGCTTCAAAACAAACTTTGTCTAAATGCGAAAACTCCCAAAAAAAACTTTTTCCAGTAGGGATCGATACTGCCCCATACAGCCAAAAACACTCAAATTTCCATTGATGCTTTCCTCGGGGCTTTACGCCTAAAATCGTCAGCTTGCGCCGACGAATGGTATGCAGCCCTAGGCGAGTTTCATCACTACACCAATAAGTGACTTTTTTATATTTGTTTACTTGAGGTAAAGCTTTTTTTAGTAAAGCTTTTATCTGTTGATGCAAGTTATTCTTAAATTCATTAATTGCCGTAGATTTCTGAGAAATACTGCGAGGTATTGGAATTTTTAATTTACTTTTTAATTCACCTCTTACTAAAGAATATACAGCCGAGTAACTACTGGCTATTCCTTTAATCAACCAGAGCCAGAGATGAACTTCTTTATAACTCTGAAACCCTTCGGGGTCTTGCAACTCTTGTTGCAATGAAGCTGCTACTTCAACTGAGAACTTTTTTGGGCGACCGAAAACCTGCCTATTTTTTAACAAATTTTCCAGACCGCCCTTTCTATATTGGGAGAGCCAGCGATGAATCGTTGGCTCACTTTTACCTAAAACTGTGGATACTTCCCGAACAGTTTCTACTTGTTTTGACTGAAATAAATAAAGCATTTGGACTTTATTATAAGCTAGTATTCTTTTTTGTTGCTTGAGGATTTCTCGTAAATCTTCTACAGATTCTGTAATTTTTATATGAGGACGACCAGACATTGTAATTGTCGCCTTTACTTTTGACACAAGTCTATCACATCTTTAAAAAAATGGTATGACATTCATCTAAAAACAATACTATTATTTTCCCATATTCTATGCCAGCATTGTTTTTAAATAAACTATCGTTAATTTATTCCGTCTTTTTTTTACCAGTTCTTTATAACTGGAGTTAAGACTAAAAAATAGGCTCAGTTAGTTACTGAGTCAGAAAAAGCTTTGGAGTTAGTTAAATCCTAGTGATTAAGAAGCTACTTTTCGATGTTTTTGAAAGCGACCCTTGCCTTTTTTCACCACAGGATAGCGAGTTTTAGGAGTGCGTTTTTGACCGGGCGAGCAACCAGGGGATTTTCCGCGTCTTTTGGGAGCGCTCGTCGGAGTTCCAATCTTGACCAAAAGTGGAAACATTGATTGCACCACCCGTCCGGGAGTCAAATTGGTGAGAGGTTTTTGCCATGGTAAATGAAAATCCCGGACTAAATTTCTAGCTAACCATAACTGCCAAGTCAATAGGGGCATAAGAGTGCTCCATCGATCGCATTGCTCTGTTGTACTCAACTGTGGTTGAGTCCAAAATAAGGTTTGCTTAGCTAAACGATACCAATGAGCGATAGCAAAGCGACGCAAATATAGCTGTCCAATTTCTTCAAGTTGTGGCAGATTTTCACCCACCCAAACCAACCATAAAGGCTTAGCTTGACGAGCATTGCTGGCTCCATCTTTTCGTTCCAACTGAGATCTTGCACCATTCTCAATTAGCCCTTGCATTTGGTGCCAAAATGTGAAAAAAAGGACGTATAAACAAT
>NZ_JAUBQS010000149.1:0-2576 GCF_036701355.1 Microcoleus sp. Pol12B3 | reverse complement strand
ATTAAAGTCGGCGACACTCTCACGAGCGCCGCCGCTCTCCAAAACCGTGCGTGAAAATTTCTCTTCACACGGCTCCTCAGTGACTCGGTGATTGTCACTCATACCGCATTACCAACATATCCTCTTTCCAGAACCATTCTGTATGTGAGGGTGGCTTAGGTTTAGCACTTTTACAGCTAGATTTTGTACCCAGACTGCCATCTGTTGCAGTCTTTATATCGTGGCAATGTCTGTGAAGTAAATCCCAGTTTTCATAAGAATCCTTTCCACCTTTCGATTTAGGAATTCTGTGGTCAACTTCCATGACATCTTCGTCTCGAAAATGTAATCCGCAGTGAGAACATTTACCCTTTTGAATCTTGAGAAGTGTTGCCACTCTTTTGGGACTTTCAGGGTGTTTTCCCATTCTTGTACTCCAATACACTAAGTTTCCGTTGTATGGTGACGATTCACCTTTAACTTTGGCATGGTCTATGATTTTTATTTGACCATGTTTGCGTAACCGAAGAGGGTTAATCCCTTCTTCCCTGGTTGCGAATACCCAGTGATCATTGCCTATGGTTTGCCAGTATTTATTTGACACCCATGTTTTTAATTTTTTCGGATGGCGATGATTTGCCCAAGCTCTGAGTTTTTGATACACTAAGAAGTCTAATTTATAGAAGACTTTGCTACTTGAAACCGTTCGGTAATAGTTAGCCCATCCTATAATTACAGGATTTAAACTCTGGATTAAATCTGATTGAGATTTGGCTTTGTGGGTGTCTATTACTCTTGCGATTTCTTTGAGGTGTATCTTGACTTTTTCCGGGCTTGGGGTGATGACTGTGCTGAAACCCAGTAGTTTACCTTGGGGGTTTTTCCCGCTAGTATATTTGCCAGATGGATATTGCCTGACTTTAAACCCCAGGAAATCAAATCCTGGAGACTGTCCATCATGGCTGCTCATTGTGTGAGCTATCCTTGTTTTACTGGATTTTAGCTCCAAACCCATGCCTTTTAACCATTCAGAGATTATCTCTTTACACTTTTGAACAACGGTTAAATCTTCGTGGAGAATTACGAAGTCATCGGCGTATCTTATTAAGGATATGCTTTTACATTTCTGTTGCCAGCTTATTTGTCCTTTTCCTGTTGACTTTTTGATGTCCAAGGTTTTGGCAAATTCCTTAATTTGATGTTCCATCCCGTGGAGAGCTATATTAGCCAGTAGTGGAGAAATGACTCCACCCTGTGGTGTACCCTCAAGTGTTGGAAACAACTGCTGTCCGTCCATCACCCCCGCTCGGAGCCATGCCCTGATTTGGCGGCGTAAAAGCGGGAATGTATTTAATTTTTTAAGCAGTGCTTCATGGTCGATTTTGTCGAAGCATTTGGCGATGTCGGCATCTAGCACGTATTTTTGCTTATACCTAATCGCATTAAATATTGCCCCGATAGCATCTTGGCACGAGCGCCCAGGTCTGAACCCATATTGATTCGGTTCAAATCGCGCTTCCCATTCTGGTTCTAGTGCCAGTTTAACAAGCGCCTGCAATGCCCGGTCTTTCATTGTTGGGATTCCTAAAGGTCGCTTCTCTTCTGTACCAGGCTTGGGAATCCATACTCGCCTGGTTGGGCTGACCTTTGAACTCAGGTTTATATTACCTATTAGGTCAAGGCGTTGCTTTGGGGTTAGTGATTTAACACCATCCACACCTGCCGTCTTTTTTCCTTTGTTATCCTGAGTAACCCTACGAACCGCTAAGCATTTTGCAGCCCAGGACTTCATCAACAACTTTTGAAGTCTGCGAAGTGTCTTAATATCACCACGATTGGCGGCTTGATAGATTCTTTTCTGCAACTTGAACACTACTCTTTCCAGCTTTCGCCAAGGAGTCTTGTTCCATTCATACATCGGTTTTACCGTGCTCATGACTTTTTCATTGCTACTGGAGACTCTATCTTCCGAGACACAGTGGGTCTGTCTGCATATCTCCCTCGTTACAAGGGAGCTTTCGCTTTTGACCCAATCTCTACTTGCCGTTGCATACGGTTAGCACCTACTCTGAAAATCGACTTTTACAGAGAGCAAACGGTAGGTTATTTCGTTCCTGTTTGTCTTTGTTTAGAGTTCTTAGGGTGGTACTTTCCACCGGGTTTATTACAGAGTGCTTAGTTGGTCAAGCAACGAATTGCCAACCCTGTGGTAAATTGAAGGTGAAGTCCCTTTATTACCAATCCTTGCCCTTTTGGGACTCCCAGCGTATCAACCTGTTTCGCTGGTTATCTATCACGATGGTTCGGATGTACCTTTGCTTTCGCTACCCATAAACTCCTGCTCGGCGGGGTTCTAGAATAGGTTTTCCAGTTACCGCCTTTTCACCCCGCTTTACGGATTGATGGCTAATCGCTACCGCAGGGGTGATGCTTTCACCGCAGCACCAGCGGGATGGGACTTGAACAGTGTTCTCACCCACAAGACGAACAAGTTGTCATCTAACAAGGGATTAAAGTGCGAACTCAATCCATATTGGATTACCTTATTAGAGCCTGAATTCCCCCCATCTCTAGGTTTCTTCAGAACGAAACGCACC
>NZ_JAUBQS010000051.1:0-43707 GCF_036701355.1 Microcoleus sp. Pol12B3 | reverse complement strand
TCTACTGAGTATGCTTTCATTGGTATATTATTTTTAGTCGATTCTATTGTACCTCATAACATCCGGAAGTGCTGTAACTCCGGGTAGGTTTAGCAGTTTGGTCATTATGTTTTCAGAATTAACTTTGATACAAACTATTTACTAAAATTTTAGCCTAGTAAGTACGAAAGAGCCACAAATCTAGCTGCAAAAGTGCTAAACCTAAGCCACTGCTGGAACCAAGCCTTTGGGCGTGGGAAAATGATATGTTGGTAATGACGTACTGATGACAACAGCCGTTTTATTGAGGATCGGAATGATGGGCAACTATCACGTTCTGGTTTGGAGAGCAGTGGAGGAGGCGACTCCTTCACTGACTTTAACTATTGTGAACAAGGGATTGAAGGTGCTAGGGATGGAGCAGCAAAACGGTATTTCTGGGCAAGGGGAATCCGCCCCTAAAGAGGGAAAGCGTGGGGAGAATGCCCCCTCTACTATTGACGATGCACCTTGAGATAGCAAGTGGATTTCGATGAACCATGAATTAGAATTTCCATCCGCGACGGTCGGGGAGTATGTCAAAGCTGTCGAAATAGCCTCATCAAACAAACTACAAAAGGTACTTATGACGATCGCGCCACAGAAAAATTCTCCCCCCTCCTCCCCTTTCCCCAAGTCCTTCACTGTCCGGGCCTTGCGACTGAGCAAGCAATCTCACGCACTATTCTCCTTCAGCTATATCCTTTGGGGCTAATGGAAGTTTCCGTAATTTATCTTAACTATAAAACTCAAAACTCAAAACTCTTCACCAGCCCCTATCTCCCTTCAGACAGAGGAAAGCCTTCGTGATGTCCCTTATAATATATATAAGGTTAACTTCTAAGTACCCTTGTTAAAAATAAATTTTGCAAACAATAGGGGAAAAACTAATGAATAGTCAAGAAAACGCGAACCACACGGACAGCAAAAATCAAGTCACGCTACCAAAATCTAGGGAAATATTGCTCAGTGAGGAAACAGAAAAAGCCCTCGGTCAGCAAAAAAAAGAAGATGCTCAAACTATGCGCGCTGTAGAACAGTTAAAAGAAGAACTTCAGCACAAAATAGATGAAGAATGTCATCACAAGGTAGATTAAAACTAATAGGTTTTTTTGAGGGTGTGGGTAAAATGTGGTGTTGCCCACACTCGCCTTGGGAACGCAGAAGGCAGAATTAAATAAAAAAAATTAAAAGATTTTTTTATTACTTAAAAATTTTTGGGTGTATGGTAACCGGTACACCCAAGATTTTTTTTAACATAACTACTTCATTACAACCAGCATAAAAGGTACAAAAAAAATAAGTAGGAAAGTGGCAGTTGCTTCAAGACGGAAAATATCTGTTCCATATTCCCTATTCCATATTCCCTATTCCATTTGTTATTCGTTGTTTCTTCCTAGAGGTAGAGTGCAATGCAGTTCCTGGTTACCTATGATGAGTTTAAGTAAAAAATGTCAAATTAGATACACATAGGTACAAAACCATGAGCGTTGAAGATAGAGCAAAGGCAACTGGCAACAACATCGCAGGCGCTGCTCAAGAAGCCATAGGCAATGTTACTGGCGACCCGAAGGATAAAGCAGAAGGCAAAGCCAAGCAGGCCAAAGCTGAAGCTGGTCACGCGATCGAAGATGTAAAAGATGAGCTCAAAAAGAAACTAGACTAAGCTTCATACTAATTGAAAGGGTCGAGAAACCTGACCCTTTCAAGTATTCAACTTGTTTTCAGAACGGAGGAAAAAAGGTGAGTTTATTGCAGCAGAGTCGCAAAATAATTGCGGGCGTGCTATTAGTATTAATGCTGGCTATTACTACTGCCTGCGCGCCCAGCGTTTCAGCCCAAAAACCGAGTGATGTACCTGGAGCAATTGGTGGCAGTCAGGGTTATTACGCCCAGCTAGAACGTGGCAATACTGCAGCAGGTCAAGATTTTGGTCAATGGGTAACAAAGACGGCTCATGGCTTGGTTCAGGATGCTTACGTGCGCGACAATAACAAATTGGGAGTTGTAATCACCCCGCAAGTCCGCCCTAATGAAGTGAAAGATTTGGCGAAATCTTTAGCACAAGGTTTTCACCGCAATTTCCCAAATCAGGATATAAGTGTTTTAGTTTATGCTCCTGATAAAAAACTGATTTTGACCGCTAAGTACGACCAACAATCAAATCAGATTGAATACAAGTCTTGACCGGGTTAGCAAGCTTAAATGATAGCAGCATGGCGGTTTAATATTCCGCAGTTTTTTGAAAGCGAAACCATCTCAATTTAATACTGAACTGTTGTGTAGATTGGAAGAGAGTTACCATGAGTAGCAGCGATAATTACAAGCGTCAAATCATGAACGATTTAGCCCAGGGCGATCGAGAAATGATGCCGGAGACAACTGGTGAAGATTACGAAAACTTTGACGATTTTGCTCAGAGAACTTCGCCTGCTCAGCGCAAACAATTATTCGGGCGTTCCCTGAATCACGACTCCCTCCCGCCGGCGCAGTTGGAACCGGAATTGCAAAAGGCGATCGCCCAAATTAAGCCAAACGAACGCGACGATGTAGCGCGGGAATTCTTCAAGCATTTGGGCAAGAGAGGATTGGACGATCGCCAATTGGAAAAGCAGCTAGGACTTTCTACCCACCACGCCAGCCGCATGAATGCTGACGATGTTACCAAGCTGGCCTCGTTTACCTATCATAATCACCCAGATATTTTCCGAGAAGTGCTGGCAGAACAGCCGAGTTTGATGAAGTTTTTGGGAAATCCAATTGTTGCTGGTATTTTGGGAATAGTTGCGGCTAAATGGCTCAACAACCGCAAATAATCTCCGGTTCAGCCAAGCCTAAAAGCGGATAATACCTGCAGCAAATAAAAGGACGAGCGCCCAGGCGCTCGTCCTTTTATCTTTTATATATATCTACTCCTGTAAAATAACCGCGATCGCGTTTCTAGTGAGGAATTTAGTTCTCATAAGATGCTGAGGACTCAATTCCTCATTACAAACCTTTTTGATTGCGGTAGTTCGAGGAGACATAATACTTAATAAATCCCGATGATTGAAATCTTAATTATTGCACTCGTAGCTGTTAGAGAGATTAACATCCCTTGGTAATTACCGACTACGAATTACCGAGTGCCAATGCCTAATTATTGGTCAAAGCTAAAAATAGCTCGACAGCAGTCAACAGCAGTATACCTGACACTCCGCAAAATTAAATGTACGATTAAGTGTTGCCGTGAATCAGAAAAAAAAGATGAACGTATCCACTATTTGGCGAAAACTCCGCAGCCAGCAAGCCCTGTGCTTTGCTGCACTCCTAGTAGGTTGCCTGGTATTTATCGGTTGTTCCCCCGCCCAGTCAGCGGCTGGCAATTCAGTCGATCCCAAGTTGAAAGAGCAAGTCTTGCAGATTATCCGCGAAAACCCGCAAGTAATTTTAGAGTCGGTACAAGCGTACCAGCAACAGCAGCAGCAGTCTCTCAAAGCAGCGCAGCAGTCATTTTTGCAGGAGATGAAAACTAATCCCAAATCTGCTATTGGAGATTCTCCGAGTACGGGCTCACCTTCCCAGCAAATTGTACTTTTAGAGTTCTCTGACTTTCAATGTCCGTTTTGCGCGCGCGCTCACGATACTGTCAAGCAGTTTATGGCAAAACACCAAGACAAAGTTACTTTAGCTTACAAGCATTTTCCCTTGACTTCAATTCACCCTCAAGCCCTGCCAGCAGCTAAAGCAGCTTGGGCTGCCCAACAACAGGGGAAATTTTGGGAATATTACAGCGCTTTGTTTGAAGGGCAGAAAGAGTTAGGCGAACCATTGTACGGATCGATCGCCCAAAAGCTCAATCTAAAATTAGATAAATTCAACACAGATCGCAACAGCCCCGCCGCCGAAGCCGCCATTGCCAAAGACGTGCAACTCGCTCAACAACTGGGCATTGAAGGCACTCCATTTTTTATTATGAACGGCCAAACTTTCTCCGGGGCGATCGAGCTTTCTGAGATGGAAAGCATTCTCGCCTCTGTCTCGAAATAAGAAAGCCCACCTGAATAAACAGAACAGAGCCCCGATTTCTTAAAGAAGTCGGGGCTCGAATGCGCGATCGGGTTGATAGCTATATTTACTGACTAATTTTTGCGATTGGGAACAAATTTGCTCCTTGTGTTGTCTTAGTAAGACTCTAAGCTGCTTATGACTTAAGCCTTATATCTTGCCTTTTACAAGCTTTCCCAAACCTAGCTAGTGGATTCAAATAATTATTTGTCAATACTAATTTGAATTCTTTTGGCAAGACGATCGTCGCTTTTAAGCTCCATTTCCTTTGCATCTACGAGGAAAATCGATCATGGAAAAAATTACGCAAATAGTTGTCATTGACCCAACCGTTGAAGATTATCAAAGCCTTGCACCAAGCCCCGAACCAAGGAAAGAGATATTTATACTCGATCGGGCGGGGGATGGAGTCGAGCAAATTACAGAGTTATTAGCTAGCTACACCGATCTGGACGCCGTTCACATTGTTTCTCACGGCGGGCCTGGAAATTTGCAACTGGGGTCAATTCAGCTAAATTCTGACAACCTAGACGAATACGGCGATCGACTTCAGCAGTGGAAAAAGGCTTTAGCCCCTAACGCCGATATCCTCCTGTACGGTTGCAACGTGGCTGCAGAAATCGCCCCACCGATAGCAGGGCGATCGTTCTTGCAGCGCCTCAATCAACTCACAGGTGCAGACATTGCCGCCTCCAAAAACCTGACAGGAAGTGCTGCATTAGGCGGTGACTGGGATTTAGAAGTAACAATTGGTTCGATTGAAACACCTTTGGCATTCACCCAAGAGGCGATCGCAAGTTACGATCGTGTTTTAAATACTTTCGCAGTCACCAGCACCAACGACTCCGGCTTAGGATCGCTGCGAGATGCCATTACCCAAGCGAATGCTACTGCAGGCCCAGATATTATTGACCTGACTGGCATTACTGGCACAATTACCCTTGCTACGACACTGCCAACTATTAATGAAAGCCTGAGTCTGAACGGCCCTGGGGCAGCCAACCTGACAGTCAGCGGTAACAGCGCAGTGCAGATACTTAACACTAATACCGGCCCTGTTAGCATTTCTAACCTCATCTTTGCTAACGGGACTGGTGGCATTAATAACGCCTTTGGTGTCACCCTGAACCTTACAAACGTTACCTTCTCCGCCAATGTCGCTGGGGCAGGAGGTGCTCTCTTCAACAATGGCGGCACGGTGACCATCACGAGTTCTACGTTTACTGCCAATACCGCTACTGCTTTCGGCGGCGGCGCGATCAGGCAGGGTGGCGGTATTTTAAACATTGTTGGCAGCACTTTCACCGAAAACACAGCGACGGCAGCTAGCCAAGGCGGTGGTGCCATCCTGATCGATAGCGGTACAGTAAACATTACTGGCAGCACGTTTAATGGCAATAGTTCTCAAAACACCGACGGTGGCGGCGCGATCTACCACCGAGGCGGGAGCGAACTCTTGAGCATTGCTGACAGCACTTTCACTAACAACATTTCGGCGGCTGATGGCGGTGCGATCAGAAACGATGCCCAGCCATTAAGTGTCTCCAGCAGCACGTTTAACAGCAATCGGGCTGCACAAAATGGCGGCGGCATTGTCAACAGCGGCGCGGCAACGATTACCAACAGCACGTTTTCTGCGAACACGGCAACTAACTTTGGCGCGATCAGAAATGGTGGCACGCTGGATCTGAGAAGCAGCACTCTTACTCTCAATAGTGCAACGAACCAAGGCGGCGGCATCTTCAATACCTTGACGGCAAATGTCCGCAACACCATCATTGCTGGGAATACGGCTCCGTTAAACCCCGATGTAGACGGCACATTTACAAGTGAGGGCAATAACTTAATTGGCAACGGTACTGGTGCTGGCTTCACAAACGGTGTTAAGGGCGATCTAGTAGGCACTGCTGGCACTCCCATCAATCCGAATCTCGCCGCGCTGGCAAATAACGGCGGCCCCACGCAAACCCACGCGCTGAATGTAGGTAGTCCCGCGATCGAGGCGGGTAACAGCGCGATCGCACCTGCTACGGATCAGCGTGGCTTAACTCGGCCTTCTGGCAGTGCTGTTGACATCGGCGCTTTTGAAGTACAGCAGATTGTCAGCATCACCGCGCCGGATAATTCAGCCGCTGAAACTCCTATCGATCCAGGCACTTTCCGTGTCAGCCGCAGTGATAGCACAGTCGGTAATTTGACGGTGAATCTCGCCATTGATGGCAGTAGTACCGCTGTTGCTGCTGACTACAATCTGGGCAGTACCTTTCCCGTCACTATTCCCAACGGGCAAAGCTTTGTGGATGTGATTCTGACTCCGGTTGATGACGCAATACCGGAGGTTGCAGAAACGCTGCGGTTGAATTTGGGAAATGGGAATTATGCGATCGCACCGGCCAGCAGCAATGCTACGGTGACTATTGCAGCCAATGACTCGATTGCTTATGCGATCGCACTCACAACTCCAGCCACAGGTTCCTTAACTGAAGGCAACTCCGGCACTCAACCCGTCACTTTCACCGTAACTCGCAGCGGCGGCACGGGGGTAGCGAGTACAGTAAATTATGCGATCGCTGGTACCGCGAGCAACGGCGCAGACTACAATAATATCAATGCTGCCGGGGGTACTACCGCTACAGGGACGATCGCCTTTGCCGCCAACGAAACAACTAAAACTATTGCTGTGGATGTCTTGGGCGAAACCGCAGTTGAACCTGACGAGACAATTACCGTCACCCTCAGCAACCCAAATTTGACCGCAGCGCCGGAAAGTTCGACTATCACCACCAGCACCGCCACTGCTACGATCGCCAATGATGACAGCCCTAGTATCTCGATCGGTGATGTAGTTGTTACCGAGGGCAATACGGGTACTGCTAGCGCCACCTTTACTGCCACTCTCTCAGCAGCTTCTAGCTTGCCCGTCACCGTCAATTACGTCACCTCAGACGGTACTGCTAACACTGCTGATAGCGATTACGCGGCGACCACAGGCAGCGTCATCTTCAATGCCGGGGAAACGACAAAAACCATTACTGTTGCTGTCAACGGCGATTCTAAGTTTGAAACTGACGAAACATTTAACGTCAACCTCAGCACCGCTGTCAATGCGACTATCACTAAAGCGACGGGCATAGGTACGATCGTAAATGACGACTTGGAGTCACCAACTCCGACACCAACACCGACACCGACTCCAACGCCGACTCCAACGCCGACTCCGACGCCGACTCCGACGCCGACTCCAACGGAAACTCCGACACCGACTCCGACTCCGACTCCAACTCCAACGGAAACTCCGACACCGACTCCGACTCCGACTCCAACGGAAACTCCGACTCCGACTCCAACGGAAACTCCGACTCCAACTCCAACGGAAACTCCGACTCCGACTCCGACTCCAACTCCAACGGAAACTCCGACACCGACTCCGACTCCAACTCCAACGGAAACTCCGACTCCGACTCCGACTCCAACTCCAACGGAAACTCCGACTCCGACTCCGACTCCGACTCCAACGGAAACACCGACTCCGACGCCAACTCCAACGGAAACTCCGACTCCAACTCCGACTCCAACTCCGACTCCGACTCCAACGGAAACTCCAACGGAAACTCCAACTCCGACGCCAACTCCGACTCCGACTCCGACGCCAACTCCGACTCCGACTCCGACGCCAACTCCAACTCCGACTCCGACTCCGACTCCGACGCCAACTCCGACGCCAACTCCGACGCCAACTCCGACTCCAACTCCGACGCCAACTCCAGAAACTCAAGACGAAGATTGCATTTGCAAGCAGATAACCTTTCCCAGCCAGACTGGTATTCGCGGCCCCAACCAAACAAATACCACCACCAACGGTACAGAAAGCGACGACATTCTGGAGGGTTCGATTACCAATGACAATATCGACGGCTTAAATGGTAACGACTTGGAGGTTGGCTTCACTGGCAATGACAATATTTATGGCGGATCTTACCTCAGCATCGATCTAGGAAATACAACCATTCTTCCCTCTGCCAAAGATAGCGACGTGCTGTTTGGCAATGAGGGCGATGATTACCTCAACGGGGGTGCTAAAGATGATTTAATTTTTGCGGGCGAGAACGAAGATGTTGCTTACGGTGGCAAAGATGATGACATAATTTTTGGAGACAAACAGAGCGATACTTTAATTGGGGATGAGGGTAACGACACATTATACGGTGGTACTCTTAACTCTTTAGATATCGATTCTACAGGTCGCGATTTGCTATTTGGCCTCAGTGGCGATGATTACCTGAACGGGCAAGAAGCCGAAGATTCGCTTTCTGGCGGTAATGGAAACGATACAGTGCGTGGCGGCAAGGGTGATGATTTGGCCCTAGGAGACTTGGGCAACGACGTACTGTTTGGGGATGAGGGCAGCGATACTCTCTGTGGTGGCGACGGAGAAGATACTATGTACGGGGATATTGGCAGCCCTTTGGCGATCGGCTCCGCTGGCGCTCAAGACCAGATGTGTGGTGGTTTGGGCAACGATTTGTTGTTTGGCAATGAAGGTCAGGATACCGTCAACGGTGATGCTGGAAACGATACTCTGTATGGCGGCAAGGATGAAGACAGTTTACTGGGTAGTGCTGGGGACGATTGGTTATTTGGAGATGAGGGGAATGATACTTTGATTGGAGGTACTGGGGACGATCGATTTATCTTAGGTATCGACAACGGCCCCGAGATTATTTTAGACTTTCAAGATGGTCGCGATGCGATCGGCTTGACAGGCGGTTTAAGTTTCTCCCAACTGAGCATTACTGTAGAAAATAATTCTACTTCGATCCGAGTTACCAGTTCCGGTCAACTGTTAGCAACTCTCAGCAATGTGTCAACAGGCCTGATTAATGTTGCAGATTTTGCAATCCTGTAAGTAGTTCAACCAAATGATATCAAGTCCGATGCAAGATGCAATCGGACTTGATATGAGTCAAAATATACGATCGCCTTTTTCAAAATTTAATTTTTTCTGAACTAGATGAGCTTACTTATTAAGTGGGCTGATCTAACCATCATAAGTTTGTAGTGAGGTTCAGTCCTTTCTTAAATCTTTGAGCCAATAAGGACTAAAGTCATCACTACAAACCACTTTGATTATGGGTAATTCACCGGACACGATCGATTTTTTGATTAAACAGCCGCCAACTCTGGAGTCGGGCGCTTGCTGTGGCGGATACCCTCGATCGCCGCTGCGTAATCATTCGCCTTAAACACAGCAGAACCAGCGACGATCGCATTTGCGCCCGCCTCCAGAACCTGCCAAGTATTGTTCCCCTTCAAACCGCCATCTACTTCAATCCAAGGATCGAGGCCCTTGTCGTCGCACATTTTGCGTAACTGACGAATTTTCGGCAAAACAGCCGGGATAAAACTTTGACCGCCAAAGCCGGGATTGACGCTCATAATCAGCACCAAATCGCAAAGTTCCAGCACGTACTCGATCAACTCCAGCGGCGTAGAAGGATTCAGAACCACACCAGCCATTTTGCCCAATTCCCGAATTTGGCCGAGGGTGCGGTGCAAGTGAGGGGAAGCATTATGCTCGGCGTGAACCGAAATAATGTCAGCACCAGCCTTAGCGAAGTCCTCGACGTACTTCTCCGGCTCCACAATCATCAAGTGGACATCGATCACCTTGGTAGTAACCGGGCGAATTGCCTCAACAATCAGCGGCCCGATAGTAATATTAGGAACAAAGCGACCGTCCATCACATCTACGTGAATCCAGTCAGCCCCAGCTCGATCGACCGCCTGAATCTCTTCTCCAAGACGGCTAAAATCGGCTGATAATATGGATGGAGCAATAACAATTGATTTTTGGGATTGGGTCATGGCTAAGTCTGTTCTCCTGTCTGCTGTGCTGTATCCAGTTTATCAAAATACGGGTCTCCGGGTCGAAAAGTTGCCAACGATCGGTCGCGAGATTGGGAGGGCAGAAAAATTTTGCCTCTGACAGACAAGTTTTGCGATCGCGCCCCAGCCCAGCTCTGGGAATTTTGGTTTAGGATATAAATTTTCCCTCTAACAAATAACTTGTGTGCAAAATCTGACCTTCTGCAAATTTTGAGTAGCGAATTATGAAAAAAACAGATCCCTTAGAAAATCCTGAACTCGATCGTGCCAGTCTGTTTGTATTAATGATCCCAGTCATCGGCTTTTTCCCGGCCCTGTGGACTCTTTACCGCCGTCAGGGCAGCCCCGAACGCAAAGCGGTCAGCCGCTTGGCAATTGCCCTTGCTTTTAGTTGGCTTTTAGGACATATTCTTTTAGAAGCTGGAGCGATTTCTGCGGAATCTCCGACACTTCCCATGTTATTAATGAGTAGCCTGCTAACAACCAGCTATTTCATCGTTGCTCTGGGACTGATGGTTCGCCTCTGGAAGCGTCAACCCCTATGGTTGCCCGGAATTAGCCGCGTAGCCGAGCAAGTAGTGGGCAAACATTTATCATAATTTAGGGTTCTTTTAAGCCCCTACGGTATTGATTGATTGCGTCTTCAGCTTGATACTACATATTGCCATTATCTTTTTTTATTTTTGTTGTGTGTGAGGAAGCCAGTGCCAGCTCAAAAAATTCCTAATCAAGACCCTATCCAACAATCAACTGCTCAACCTTCAACCAAAAAATCTTCCCAGCCCCATCGAGGCCGCTGGCTGGGTTTTGGTTTTGGTTTGGCTGGAGTAGCCATGCTCTCAGCCACAGCCGGAGCGTTGCTAGCGGTGTCCCTTTCCACAACGCCGCTTCAGCAACAAAAGTTGAGCCCTGAAGAAGCAGCAGTATTTTCTCAAGGCGACATGGCAAAGCTCAACATGAAGATGCCGGAGCTGACTCGCCCAGTTAATATTTTAGTTTTAGGACTTAAAGTTCTGAGTTCAGACATTGACGGTCATGCCGATAAGGAGCAGGGATACGAGGTGTGGCAGAACTCTTTCAAGGGGTTAACCGATACCATGCTGTTGGTCAGGTTTGACCCTCAAAATAAAAAGTTAAGCGTGCTTTCCATTCCGCGAGATACCCGCACCTATGTGGAAGGTAGGGGCGAGGTGAAAATAAACGAAGCTAATTACTACGGTGGCCCGGCTTCGTCAGCCAAGTCAGTCAGCGCACTCTTGGGCGGGGTGGGAATTGACCGCTATGTCACAGTCAATATTCAAGGCATCAAAAGCTTGGTCGATGCACTTGGTGGCATTACTATTAATGTCCCTAAAGACATGAAGTATACCGATGAAAGCCAGCATTTATATATAAATTTAAAGGCTGGCAAGCAGAAACTCAACGGCGAACAAATCGTGCAATACTTGCTTTATAGGCACGACGATTTGGGCGATATTGGGCGGGTGCAGCGCCAGCAATTGTTGATGCGGGCTTTTGTGGAACAGGAAGTTAATGTAGGTTTGCTGTCACGCTTGCCGAAGATTTTGTCGGTGATTCAGTCTCACCTTGATACCAATTTGAGTATAGAAGAATTGGTGGCTTTAGCTGGTTTTGCTACTCAAACCGATCGCGCTAGCGTGCAGATGTTGATGGTTCCCGGCAAGTTCAGCGATGCGAAAGATTACAAGGCGAGTTTTTGGTTGCCAGACCAATATGGCATCGAAACTATGGTGGCGGAACATTTTGACTTCGGCCAGAATACTTGGACAATTGAGAATGCTGATGCGACTTTTCTGAAGGTGGCGATTCAAGATAGTACCGGCGATCGATCTGCTGTTGAAGCTTTTGTCAATAATTTGACTCAAGCCGGTTATCGGAATGTTCAGGTTTATAAAGCTTGGCCCGAACCGCTGGAGGTAACTACTCTAGTAGCTCAACAGGGCGATATTAAAGGTGCTCAAGCAATTCGCCAGTTTTTGGGTTTTGGAGATGTGCTGGTTGAGAGTACCGGTGCTTTGCAGTCAGACGTGACAATCAGATTGGGTAAGGATTGGTTGGAGAAAAAGGCTCAGTCCGGCGGGGCGGCTAAGTCTTTTTAAACTGGATTTTAACTGGGGTATTTGTAGGGACACAGCAATGCTGTGTCCTCTTATTTTGTGTTGATAGAAATGGAGGCGATCGCTTTTTTGTCGATTTACTGATACTATCTTTTTTGGTGATGATGGATCGCGATCCCAATACCGATACTTCCCTCCGCAATCTGAACTGAAACAATAATCAACGAGGGAAAGCTTAAAATATTTTATAAAGGTAGAGTTGATGCACAAGAGTCCTAAAATAGACCGACAGCGAGAACATCAGGCAAATGAACGCACCTTTCTTGCATGGTTACGAACTTCACTCTCTTTAATTGGTTTTGGGTTGGCGATCAGTCGGTTCAGTTTATTTCTCCGTCAATTTCAAGCTACAGTGACTCAGCAAGAAGTTTCCTCCCCTCCCTTCTTCAACTCAGAAACTTTAGGGCTGAGTCTGGTCGTTTTTGGAATTGCGGTCATTGCCTTAGCAGCATGGCGTTATAATCGAGTTTTCTGGCAAATTGAGCGAGGTGATTATCGCCCAAATCGTGTGCTAGTTGGGATTCTGACTGGAGTTGTAATGATTTTAGGAACGTTAAGCATTCCGTTGTTGCTATGGCGCGATCGCGGAAATATAGCTCCCACTTCAACTCCTAAAAACTCTCAATTCTAAGTTAACCCTATCGCTTAGCTAAAGTTAAAATAACCGCAACCATATCATCAAGCTTTTGTGCATCTAGATTGTCTATGGTGTTCGAGAGATGGGGAGAGATTCTGATGGGGAGAGGAGTTGACAATTTTGGTTTTTTTTGATAAATATACAAAATTTAAATGCAGTACAAATTACAAGCGAAAGCAAGTGAAATGAAGCCATCGCACCCACAACCAACCTAAAAAACTCCCCACAAAATAAGAGATAAAATCTGACCAACTAAAGTGATTTCCCAAAATCAGCCTTCCGGGTAAAGTAGCTCGCATTGCTTGTAAAAACAGAGGTGTCCACAGTTGGAGAAACTCTACTCCGCAGGTAGCTAGACACACAGCTACAGCCGCCCTAATTTGCGAAAATCGCGGCAAGATCAGAACTACCAGCAAAATCCAAAATACCTCATAAGCTATGCTCCCAAAAGAGTCGTTGAACCATTCCGGTGCAGGGCCGCGAGAAAATCTCACTACGTAACCTAAAGGGATAATCACGATTATACTGATGAGCAGGGCAATTCGATATTTAAAAAAACGGCGATCGGGAGAAATTGGGGAATTCATTAACTTTGAGACAGGTTGTTTCGTTCACTTTAACGCTTTTGCTGTAGTATGGCTTCAACTCTCCCAACAGTGACATGAGATGAATGATTACATCGATATTTACTGTGAACGTAACATGGCGGGTTTATGGAGTGAACCACTAAATGCTATATCTAATATTTCTTTCCTCATTGCAGCATGGGCTATTTTTTAATTGGCTCGGCGACAGCAAAAAGTAGCCACGGGTATTTGGATATTGATTACTTTAGCCACCAGTATTGGTATTGGAAGTGCGCTATTTCATACATTTGCGACAGAATGGGCAAGATTACTAGATGTGATTCCTATTATGCTGTTTCAGCTTGGGTTTTTATGGCTCTATAGCCGTCAAGTAGTTAGAATGAAATATGGATATGCAGGAGGATTGCTCGTAGGATTTTTCTTGACCAGCAACTTCAGCAATAAATTTACAAATGTTATCAACGGTTCTCTCTCTTATGCTCCTGCATTTTTGGTGCTATTAGGGCTTGGAGTATATCACTATCAGCAGCAAAAGCGTGAGCGATTTGTTCTATTAGCAGCATCGGGGGTATTCCTGTTAGCCCTTACATTCCGAACTCTCGATCAGGCGGTTTGTCCTTACTTTTCAACTGGCACCCATTTTATTTGGCATCTTTGTAATGGTATGTTGCTGTACTTATCAGCAAGATCATTAATCCTAAACAGCCCTATGATTGACTAGGGAGCTATTAATGTTAAAATCAGAATTAGCCAAAGTCTTAGCAAAGCTGCTTCACTGCTATAAGGTTAATGGCGATCACCCACAGGTAAGCTCAGTATAAACGCTGTTTGACCACGTATGGCAGCATCTAGTTTGATATCGCCGCCGTGAGCCCATGCAATTTCTCTTGCTAAACTTAGCCCCAATCCGGATCCTTCGATTTTTTGGATCTGAGTGGAGTCACCGCGATGGAATCGCTCAAAAATACGATCGCGCTCGCTCAAAGAAATATCCTGAGAACTATTGACAATTTTCACAATTACTCTTTTTCCCTGACAGTTAGCCTGTAACCTGAGCCAACCCTCCGGTAAATTATATTTAATCGCATTACCAACCAGATTTTGCACAACCTGCACCAGCAAATCGCGATCGCCCTTGATATATAAATTAGGAGCAATTGCCATTTCCACATCTAAATGCGGTGCTAGCAGTTCCATATCTTCTGCAATTTCCGATAGCAAAGCCGACATATTCACCTCAACCAAATGTAAACCCATACGTCCGGCATCGGCGTGAGAAAGTAAGAGAAGTTTACGGGTTATTTCACTCAAACGGCGCACTTCATCCAATAAATTACTCAGCGTCTGCTGCACCTCAGAACCAGATTCAACTTGATGCAAAGCCCGTTCTAGTTGGCCTTGCAAAATCGCCAGCGGAGTCTTTAATTCGTGGGCGGCATCTCCACTAAAACGAGAAGCTTGTTTAAAACTTCGTTCTAGACGTTCTAACATCTGATTGAACACAAAAATTAATTCTACAAACTCTATATCGGTTGCTCCGTCAGGGACGCGCCGATCGAGTCCTTGTACGGTGACATTGCGAATTGCCATCGTGAGCCGCCCAATTGGATATAGAATACTCCGAGATATCACCCACGCTCCACCCGCCACGAGTAACAGCACTACGGGAATAGCAATTAGGAAGATATTACCAATTGATGCCATTTCCCGATCGATCCCTTGTAAGTTAACAGCGATTGCTATTTGAGTCTGAGGAGAATGAATCGCGCCCACACGCCAAACTGCCGTGCTAGTACGCTGGGTTGCTAGTTTAGCTTTGAAAATTCGAGGAAAATCAGGTCGCTCGAATTGAGGAGGTCGATCGCGCGGGGGTCTTCTTTCTCTCGGTGAAAATGAATCGGGTCGATCGGGAGGTGGTGGATAGGGAGGTGGTGGATAGGGTGGAGGAGGAGGTTCTAATTGAAAAGGTATTCTGGCACGATCGGGAGGGGGTTGGGGCAGCGATCGCCATAATGAATTAGCATCAATTCCATCTTGCCACTGGCTCGATCGGTAGAGCAAATTACCATCTCTATCAGTCACCAGCAAAGCTGCGGTTGTTTCCCCATCATTCATGCCCAAAACTGATGGCAAAGAATCACTATAAGCACCCCATTGGGTCGATTGCGGGCGGGTAGATTGGATTAACTGATTCTTGATTTCAGCATCAAGACGTTTGACTTTAGCATCGTAAATCAACCACCACGAAACAATACTAAAGCCAATCAAAGCAATACTTGCTAGAACAGCAGATGATAGAGCAATGCGAAAGCGAAAAGATTGCAATTTCACGATGGGGAATCGGGTTTGCGAAACCGATAGCCAACGCCGCGCACGCTCTCAACCCATCCTGTACCGCCGATCGGTTCAATTTTCTTGCGAATGCGTTGAATACATACATCTACCACATTCGTATTCGGATTAAAATCATAACCCCAAATATGTTCGAGGATTTGTGTGCGGGTGAGTACCCTACCGGGCGATCGCATCAGATATTCCAAAAGATTAAACTCGCGGCTTGTAAGTTCTACCGCATGGCGATCGCAAGTGACTTCTCGCAGAATGCGATCGAGCTTAACAGGGCCAACACTCAGAATATTTTGCCCACCGCCCGAAGCACGCCGCACTACAGCATAAATCCGAGCAACTAACTCCTCAACAAAAAACGGTTTAGCCAAATAGTCATCAGCACCGAGATGTAACCCTTCAATGCGATCGTCTAGTTCATTGCGAGCAGTTAATAAAATCACAGGTACGTTGCGTCCAGCCTTTCGCAGATGTTTGAGAATAGATAATCCGTCTTTTCCCGGCAAAACAATATCAAGTACGATCGCATCGTATTCATTATCCATCGCCCGCCCATAGCCATCATTGCCATTATCGCAATAATCCACCACAAAGCCTTGTTCTTTCAAGCCCATACAAACAAAATTGGCAATTTTTTCTTCATCTTCAACGTATAGAACATTCATAGATTTACCTATTCGGTTGCGATTATACCGCCATCAGGCCTTTACTTAAATTACAAAACTGTAATCTATTCGGAATGTTGCAGGTAATGTTGTGGGAGTTTGATGTAGTTATAAACATTTTTAGGTCGGCGATCGTAACTATCATGAAAATTACTTCACTGCTGGCATTACCTGCTACAGCCTTGCTGCTGGGATTTAGCAACTTGACTTTTCCCGATCGAACTACCACTAATTCTAATACTGTACTAGCCCAGAGCCAGCCCGATCCCAATCAAGAGCGCAGACATCCGCCCCGTATAGATTTTGCCGCTGCTGCCAAACAATTAGGAGTTACCGAAGCCGAGTTAATCGAAGCTTTGGGCCTACCCCCCAAACCGCCGGAACCACCAAGTGAAAATAATCGCCCGCCCAACCCACCGCCCCCTCCTCGTTTAGATATTCCCGGTGCAGCGAAAAAGTTGGGAGTCACCGAAGCAGAGTTGATTAAAATTCTGGGCATTCCACCGCGCCCACCGGGCGATCGTAATTTACCTCAAAATTCGGAAAAACGCTAATTTCTCCACATTACAAAACTGTAATCCTAGGACAGGGATAAATGTCATATTCAACCAACTTAATGATTGTAGAGACTAAATCAAAGGCCGATTGAGAATTCATTTCTTTAGCCTGACAACTGATTCAAACTTAGAAAAATAATCCAGGTAATTACATCATGCCAGCACTATTTCCTAATCCAATCAATGCCCCGGGCAATCCTCCCCAAAATCAAGGCGCACCGGGCAACCAACCTCCCCAAAATCAAGGCGCACCGGGCAACCAACCTCCCCAAAATCAAGGCGCACCGGGCAATCCTCCAGGGCAAAATCAAGCAGCAGTAGGCAACCAACCTCCCCAAAATCAAGGCGCACCGGGCAATCCTCCAGGGCAAAATCAAGGCGCACAACTTACGAATTCTGCTTTACCTCCCCAAAACCAAACTCCACCCCCTCCGCCAGCTAACAGTATTAGCACCACAGCAGGAAACGACAATATTACCGGAGATAGTTTAGATAACTTTATCTTAGGCAGTAGCGGCACAGATACCATAACTGGAGGATTAGGCACGGATACAATTAGCTATCTTTCCCTGGGCAGCGGCATTACCATTGAGGCTAAAGGTATTGTAGATAAAGGCGCAGCAGGTACAGATACCCTGCAAAATATAGAACAAATAATTGCTCCTTTAGGACAGATTAATACCATCGATGCTTCTACAGGTAGCGGCACAGCTTCTATTAATGTGGATTTGTCGCAGAATCGTTTGGCGGTTAACAATCTACCGGGTATCAGCACTCTGAATTTTACTGTAGAGAATTTTGTTAATGTCACAGGAACTCCGAATGTAGATGTCCTTACCGGAAACATCCAAAACAATTCTTTAGTTGGAGGAGATGGTAACGATACACTCTCAGGTTTGCGCGGCAATGATACCCTGATTGGAGTAAATCCATCAAGTGCTACACCGGGAAGCAATGAAACGGATGTGCTGATTGGCGGTCGAGGTAGAGATGTTTTTGTTCTCGGTGATGCCGCAATTAGCTACTATCAGGGAACAGGAGTTGCACTGATTCAGGATTTCCAACAGGGAATCGATCGCATTCAGTTACGTGGGAGTCTCTCTGACTACAATATTGTTGGTAACTCCATCAATTTGGCTGGTACATCTGACCAAATTGCTGTAATTCAAGGCGGCTTTACTCCTGATAGTTTCCTGTTTGTCTAATATCAATTCCGGCTGCAATCATTAGGATACCGAGGACACGGCAGTGCCGTGTCCTAATTTATTCTTCCTACTTATTCCTTCGCGATCAGAGCGCTTATGCGCCACTTCGCTAACGCACCTCGAAGCGTTTCAATCAAACCAATTATTCCTGCCGGAAATAAGTAAAAGCCCTAATTTTCTGCAAATACCGATCGCTCTTTAATCCAATCGAGTAAAATAGGATTGACCAATTCCGGGGCTTCATCTTGCGGGCAGTGCCCCACTCCCTCCAAAGGAATAAACTTTTCAACAGCCGGAAACTTTGCCAATTCTCGCCCCAATGCGATCGGCTCCCAAGGGTCGTCCGTACCCCACAAAATCAAAGCAGGACAGCTCAAACGCGGCAACAAATCCTCCGGTAGCGGCCCTTGAGAATAACTGATAAATGCTACAAATACTTCGACTGCGCCGCTGTCTTTGGCAGGTTCCAGCAGCATATTTACCAGTTCATCGCTGACAGCTTCAGGACGGCGATATGCTTGCAAAAGCACTTTTTTTACTGTTTTTGGCGTTGCTAATTGTTTAAAAAATAATTGACTTATCCACTTGACATTTAAAACTTTTTGTGCGATTGGCGCTCCCAAACTGCGATACCAAGGCAATTCGGCGCGTTTGCGATCGTGCAGCAAGCGTAGGGAACAATTGAGTAAAATTACGCCAGAAGCAATGTCGGGAAAATCCACTGCAGCTTGCATAATTGCCACGCAGCCGATCGAATTTCCCACCAAAAAAGCCGGCCCGCCCGCAACTTCCCGACAAAAATCAGCAATTAGCTGTCCCCAAGTTTCAAAAGTATAGTCAATCTCAAGTTTGGGCGCGGGTTTAGCAGAACCGCCAAAACCGATGAGGTCGATCGCATAACAGCGGCAATCAGCAGCCAGCGCCGGCAAATTCTTGCGCCAGTGGCCCCAAGACGCACCAAAACCGTGGACAAACACCACCGCAGGCCCCTGGGAACCCGCAGCCTGGTAGCAAATGGGAAAGCCTTTCCACAGCCAAGTTTGAGGCGAAATAAGTGTTGACAAAGTGGGAGTAGAAGATGTCATGCGATTTTAGATTTTAGATTTTAGATTTTAGATTTTAGATGAATGCAAGGCTGCAAAGAACTCAAGTCAATACTAAAAACCGTATCGCAATTCGAGGCAACCGCTAGGACATAAATCCCAAACATCCCTTCCCTCCTCCCTCTGTGCCCTCTGTGCCCTCTGCGGTTAATTCCTCTTCCTTCTGACTTTGCAGTTAGAGCCGATATTATGTCACGATTAAACCTGCTGACTTCTTTGCTGTATTAAAATTTCCCTTATGCCAACGATCGTTTCCACTGCTGTCGTACCGTTTCTGGGGTCAGAAATTGTACCAGACTACGACACCGCCAAAGTAGTAATTTTGCCAATTCCCTACGAAGCTACCACCACTTACCGCCGGGGGTGCGAAAACGGGCCGGCCAAACTTCTAGAAGCTTCTCATCAACTCGAGTGCTACGACGAAGAATTGGATTCGGAAGTTTGCTACGATGTCGGAATTTATACACAAGAGCCGATCGCCGATACCCGCAACCGCCAACCAGTTTCATCCTCAGAAATGCTGCGAGTCACCCAAGCAGCAGTGCATCAGCTAGTTACCGAAAATAAATTTGTCATCTCCCTCGGAGGCGAACACAGCATCACTGCAGGCGTTGTCGAAGGTTATCGCCAAGCATACCCAAACGAACCTTTCACAGTCGTGCAAATCGATGCCCACGGCGACTTGCGACACGAATACGAAGGTTCCATTCACAACCACGCCTGCGTGATGCGGCGTATTGTCGATATGGGCTTACCCACACTGCAAATCGGGATTCGCGCTATCTGCAAGGAAGAAGCAGACTTGATTAAAGCAAAACAGCTAAACGTGATTCGAGCTAGGGAAATCGCTACTCAACCGGATTGGGCCGATCGGGCAATTGCCAGCATCACAACTAAGCGAGTATTTTTGACGATCGACTTAGACGGCATCGATCCGACTTTAATTCCAGGAGTGGGAACACCCGAACCGGGCGGGTTAAATTGGTATTCCCTCACCGCATTTTTGCGCCGCATCTTCGAGTCCTACGAAGTAATCGGGTGTGACATTATGGAATTAGCACCTATTGTAGATTCTGTCGTCTCAGAATTTACCGCCGCCAAATTAGCATACAAACTTATTGGATACCAAGCTCTGGCTCAAGGTTGGCTAAAGCCAGACGAGGAATAAATCGCGAAGTACGAATCACAATAGGCTGTTGGCAAGGCTAGAATTAAGCTAAAGCCAAACAACAGCCAATTTTATTCGTGCTGACAGTTTCATCTTTCATGCTGGCAAATACTGCTCTTCACCTCCTGAAAACATGAGTTTACTAATCGATACAACCGGTACTCCCATTAACGGCTACGCTCCCGATTTTGAACTGCCGGGAGTTGACGACGAAGTTCACCATTTAGCTCGATATTTAGAAAAATTTCGGGCGATAGCGGTCATATTTATGTGCAATCATTGCCCTTACGTGCAGTTGTATCTCACTCGTATGAAAGAACTTCAAGCAGATTTTCAAGATCGAGATGTTACTTTAATCGGGATTAATGCTAATGATGCAAACCAGTATCCCGACGACAGTTTTGAAAACATGAAAATTTTTGCAGCCAACAATCAACTCAACTTCCCTTACATCCGAGATGTTGCTCAAGATGTTGCTGAAAGTTTTGGGGCTTCTAAAACGCCGGAGGTTTTTTTGTTAGACCAAGACGGCAAACTGCGCTATAAAGGTTTAATTGACGACAACGCTGACGATCCGGCGGCGGTGCAGGTTTCTTATCTGCGGAGTGCGATCGACCAATTGCTCAACAGTCAACCCGTTGAGCCTTCAACTACAGAGGCAATAGGCTGTTCTATCAAATGGCGATCGTAGTCATTAGTCATTAGTTGAAAGGTGCGTCTGTTGTGAGATTGTTGGTTTGTATCGAAAATAATAGTAACTGACGCACCCTACTTCATTATGGTAGGGTGCGTCAGGTTTTACATTCTCAATTTGCACGAAAAGTCGAGTCCTGACGCACCATTTATCGGAAGCTGCTGTAAGCTAGACTTCTCGATCGCCCTATGAAAAATTAGAACATAGCCCTATGAAAACAAAACGCATCCTTAACTTAATTGTAGTAGCCGTCGTGGCACTGACACTACTAATTACTTGCAACTTGTTTCAAAGCATTCCTCCAGTCATAGCACAGCAGCAAACATCCTTAACAGTATCCGCCGCTATCAGCCTCTCACCAGCTTTACAAGAACTCAAAACAGTTTATCAGACCAGAAATCCCAACGTTACTATTACTTATAATTTTGGTGCTTCCGGCGCTCTCGCACAGCAAATTCAGCAAGGAGCACCGGTAGATGTATTTTTCAGCGCCGCTACCAGGCAAATGAACGATTTGCAGCAATCTAACCTGCTGATTAACGAGACGCGCCGCAATTTGCTGACAAATCGCCTGGTTTTGATTACTCCCAACAACGGTGTTGCTTTGAGCGATTTTAAAGAGTTGACAGATGCCAGAATCAAGAAAATTGCGATCGGCGAACCGAAAAGCGTACCTGTGGGGCAATACGCTCAAGAAATGCTAACTAAGCTTGGATTGTGGCAGCAACTCCAGCCAAAATTAGTGCTAGGAAATAACGTCCGCCAAGTGCTGACATTTGTTGAAAGCGGTAACGTTGAGGCTGGTATAGTTTACACGACTGATGCCAAAGCATCGGACAAAGTAACTGTGCGGCTAACGGCTGCTGAAAATTTACACTCGCCCATTGTTTATCCGCTGGCAGTTATCAGAAACAGCCGCAATCCGGCTGCTGCGAAAGCGTTTGTTGACTTTTTGGCGGGCGATCGGGCTAAAATAGTATTTCAGAAATATGGATTTGGCATAGTTCGATAACTAACTAATTCGGGATTTTTTACCGCTGATGAAAGCAGATAAGCGCTGATTAACGCGGATGTATTTATAGATGGAATTTGATATTTCTCCGCTCTGGATATCTCTAAAATCCTCCGCTATTGCGACATTTATCACCTTTTTCATGGGAATAGCCGCCGCCCGGTGGATGCTTTCAACTCGCATCAGAAGTAAAGCTTTGATTGAAGGCATTTTCATTTCTCCCTTAGTTTTGCCGCCGACAGTAGTGGGATTTTTGCTGCTGCTGCTGTTTGGGAGAAATGGGCCGATCGGGCAATTTTTGCTACAATTCGACTTAACTATAATTTTCACTTGGCAAGCCGCCGCCATTACTGCCACAGTTGTATCCTTTCCCCTCATGTACAAAACTGCTTTGGGAGCTTTTGAGCAAATTGATGCCAATCTTCTCAATGCAGCCCGCACTTTGGGAGCATCGGAGTGGCAAGTTTTTTGGCGCATTATGTTGCCGCTAGCATGGCCGGGAATTTTAGCAGGAACTATTCTCGCATTTGCTCGCGCTTTGGGTGAATTTGGCGCGACGTTGATGTTAGCGGGGAATATTCCCGGACAAACTCAAACTATCCCGATGGCAATTTATTTTGCTGTGGAAGCAGGGGATATGAGGCAAGCTGCTATTTGGGTTTTGATTATTCTTAGTCTTTCTTTGAGCGTGCTAACTGCTGTTAATTTTTGGACTGATTTACAAAAGAGATCGCCCAAACCGAATTCGAGCCAAAGACTGCAATCAAATCTTCCTAAAGTCGCGTCTACTTTCACCACAAAACCCCAAAAACAACAACCGAAACGCGGACTTTGTTTAAGCATTTTTAAACCTCTCTCCAGCTTTGCCTTGGATGTCGGCTTCGATATCGGCCCGGAAGTGCTGGGAATTTTGGGCGCGTCGGGTTCCGGCAAAAGCATGACTCTGCGCTGCATCGCTGGTTTGGAAACTCCCAGGAGCGGTAAAATTGCAGTCAATGGCAGGGTTTTATTTGACTCAGCACAAGCCATTAATGTACCTTCTAAAGACCGCCGCATCGGTTTTTTGTTTCAAAACTATGCTTTATTTCCTCACCTGACTGTTGCTCAAAATATTGCGTTTGGTTTGCAGCATTTATCTGAAAGCGAGCAAAAACTTCGGGTAAAAGAACAACTAATTTCGGTGCAAATGTCGGGACTGGAAAACCGCTACCCGCACGAACTTTCGGGGGGCCAACAGCAGCGGGTGGCTTTGGCGAGGGCGATCGCCCCTTCTCCCGATTTGCTGCTGTTAGACGAACCGTTTTCTGCTTTGGATACTCACTTACGCAGTCAACTGGAACGCGAGTTAATGCAGACTCTGGCTAATTATCGCGGCATTACTTTGTTTGTCAGCCACAATTTAGAGGAAGTTTACCGGGTGTGCAAAAATCTGTTGGTGTTGGCCGAGGGAAGACCGATCGCCTTTGATACAAAACAGAACATTTTCGATCGCCCTGGCAATTTCACTGTCGCCCAGTTGACGGGCTGCAAGAATTTCTCAGCAGCTAAACCGATCTCCGTAACTCTCGTGGAGGCGATCGACTGGGGCTGTACTCTGACTGTAGTCGAACCAATTCCCAAATCTCTAGTTTCTGTGGGAATTCGGGCTCATCAACTGAGTTTTGTTAGCGGGTGCGATCGAGAAAATACTTTTGCTTGTTGGATGGCCTCAACTGTTGAAACTCCGCACCGGGTGACATTATATCTCAAATTGCACTCGCCTCCCAATGATTCCCAAGATTATCACTTACAAGCCGAAGTTTTCAAGGAAAAGTGGAGGGCTATTAAGGACAATCCTTTTCCCTGGTATGTTCATTTCGAGCCAATTAGGTTAATATTAATGGAAGCCTGAGTTAACTAGCTATATACCGTTAACCGTCAACACTCAACAGTTAACCGTCAACACTCAACAGCTAAATACATCTTAACCCCACCTCTAATCATGACTGAAAAAGTTAAAAAAACCGACGCTGAATGGCAACAACAACTCACGCCAGAACAGTTTAAAGTCACCCGCAAAAAAGGAACAGAAAGAGCTTTTAGCGGCGAATATCACGACAACAAAAAACCAGGAACTTATAAGTGTATTTGCTGCGGCACTGAGCTATTTAAATCAGAAACAAAGTACGATTCCGGTACCGGTTGGCCGAGTTTCTACGCTCCCGTTAGCGAAGAAAATGTCAAGTGCGAGTCGGATAACACCTTGTTCATGCGCCGAACAGAGGTACTGTGCGCTGTTTGCGACGCTCATCTCGGTCACGTATTTAACGACGGGCCCAAACCTACTGGTCAACGTTACTGCATGAATTCTGCAGCTCTTAATTTCGTCCCCAAAGATTAAATTTAGTCTACCGTTCTCAGTCAAGTGTTCTGGAACAGGCTTTTGGGTCTGTTCTGGGTAATTGATGTTCAAAATGCACCCGTACTGCTATCTTATGGTGGAGGCAAAAAGAGTAAAAAAATAGTGGCGGCATGGGGATGGTTTATCAGCGAGTTTTGCTGAAGCTCAGCGGTGAAGCGCTGATGGGCAGCTTGGGCTACGGCATCGATCCGGTAGTCGTTCAGTCGATCGCCCAGGAAGTGGCCAAAGTCGTGTCCCAAGGCATTCAAATCGCGATTGTTGTCGGTGGCGGCAACATTTTTCGCGGGGTGAAAGCTGCTTCGGCAGGGATGGATCGGGCAACGGCTGATTATGTGGGCATGATTGCTACGGTGATGAATGCTATCACTTTGCAGGATGCCCTGGAACAAGCAGGAGTGCCAACGAGGGTGCAATCGGCGATCGCCATGCAAGAAGTAGCTGAACCCTACATCCGGCGGCGGGCAATTCGCCACCTCGAAAAAAAACGAGTAGTGATTTTTGGTGCCGGTTCTGGCAACCCTTTTTTTACTACTGATACTACAGCCGCTTTGCGGGCGGCTGAAATTGATGCAGAGGTGATTTTTAAAGCTACTAAGGTAGATGGGGTGTACGATTCCGACCCCCACCTCAACCCCAACGCGCGCAGGTATCAAACCCTCACCTATGCCCACGTCTTGAATCAAGATTTGCGGGTGATGGACAGTACGGCGATCGCCCTTTGCAAAGAAAATAATATTCCTATTATGGTATTTGACCTCTCGGTGTCGGGCAACATCTACCGAGCTGTAATGGGAGAATCTATTGGAACTCTTGTCGGAGGTTTTTGTGAAGTTAGCTGACGCAGAAGATCATATGCAAAAGGCAGTTGAGGCTACTCAACGGTCTTTTAATACTATTCGGACGGGACGGGCCAACGCCTCTCTCCTCGATCGAGTCATGGTAGACTACTACGGCTCTCCAACTCCGATCAAATCCCTTGCCAACATCGGCACCCCGGATGCGACTACGATTACCATTCAACCGTTCGATCGTACAGCGCTCAACTCGATCGAAAAAGCAATTTCCCTGTCCGATGTAGGACTCGTTCCCAACAACGACGGTTCAGTTATTCGCTTGAACATTCCGCCGCTGACGAGCGACAGACGCCAAGAATTTGTCAAGATGGCCGGGAAGTTTGCTGAAGAAGGTAAAGTTGCAATTCGCAATATCCGCCGCGATGCCGTTGACTCAATTCGCAAGCAGGAAAAAAGCAGCGATATCTCTAAAGATGAATCCCGGGACTTGCAAGATAAAATTCAAAAGCTGACGGACAAGTACATTGGCAAAATAGAAGAAGTTCTGGCAGCGAAAGAGAAAGATATCACGACTGTTTAGGGAATCGGAAATTTGGCAGGGGGAATAGGAATAGTTTTGAGGTTGCCGAGAACCGGCCGCGAACAACGAGCAGACGCTTAATGATTTGTGAGTTCTGAGTTAAAAACTCAAGATTTAACACTCATTAACTTACCAATTCCTCCTGTCCCATGACCAATCACCCATTACCAGCTACCCATTACCCAAAATGTTTGATTGCATTATTGTCGGTGCAGACCCGGCAGGAAGCACAGCAGCTTATCGCCTAGCAAAGCAGGGACGTTCTGTAGCAAAATTCTCTGCTGGCCGGAGACACAGCCACTCTCGCCGACCCCCTGTCCGGTGAGGTAATTTGTCCTGCCATTGTTAGCGGATTTAAGGCTGCTGAGGCGCTCGATCTAGCTCGGGCAGGTGCCGACAACGCTAAGGAGCCGTACACTCAATCGATCGCCCAAGAATGCAACACTGATATGGTTTGGGTCAGTCGCTTGGCCAGAGCCTTTTATCAGTTTACAGGAGCTGCTTATAGAGCGGGCGTCCAATTTCCGAGGCCTACTCAGTTGATGAGCAAAACTTTCTGTGGCGAACTGCTTGATGCCGCTCTCGCTAACCGCGCTTTTAAAAAGCTGATGCCGTGTTGGAAGGAAGGAAGAGGGAATAATAAATATTCTTACATCCCCATTGCTTGTTCTTGATTTCCAATTCTTAATCGTTAACTTAAAAATAGGCATTACGCACTATTCGTCAGAAAGCCAGTTGATTCCTAGATTTTTCGTTCCTTAACCCGATTTTTTCCAATAAACTCGCTTCAAAAGCGTAAATGCTATTTTAAATAAAGTCGATACGAGGATTTGTTAATACAAGCCCCGCGCTGCTTATAGAATCAATCTCAAATACTCTTGGAGGCAAAAAGTGGTTTTACACGTTACTAAGAGCGCGGTAAGGTGCTTGAGGCCGAGCTTAAATAATTACATTCTACTTACATCCTGTAAAATATAAAATCTCAAATCTAATGATAATTTATTTTTATAAAGTAGAGGAGCCTTACGGCTGCTTTTCTAATTTTTCACTACACGACATTTCTCTGCACGGTCAATATTGGTTGACTGTGGAACATTACTATCAAGCTCAAAAATTTGTCAGCACTGATAAAAGATTAGTGGCGGCGATTCAAGCCGTAGCAACTCCTCAAGAAGCCGCTAAATTAGGTCGCGATCCCAACCACCGGATTCGCGCTGATTGGGAAGCCGTGAAAATTCCCATTATGCGCGAAGCAGTTTTAACTAAGTTTCTCACTCATACAGACATTCAAGCGATTCTCCTCGCCACAGGGGATCGAGTGATTGTTGAGGATTCGCCAACGGATTACTACTGGGGGTGTGGCTGCGATCGAACCGGTCAAAATAATTTGGGTAAAATTCTGATGAGCGTGCGCCAAGAAATTAGTCAGCGCCTTGCGCGCTGATAGAGAGTCAAATTCTTTCGTTAATTATCATTATATGAAGTTATACAACAAATGTCAAGTTATCCTAACAATGAATAATTCTTATAGTGAGAGTTTAAGATTGCGAGAAATTTATAAGAGCCTTAAAATAATAATTATTATTTGCTTAACTCGCTCTGCCTGTTGAAGGCAAGGATTAAACCGGTGCGATCGCAGATTTTACTTACGCCAGTGCGCCAGAGGCGATACACCGTCGCCTCTCAACAGTGCGCTACCCATTAATTGTACAGATCGGTTGACTCAAAAACTCAGGGTGAGGCATTTGAGTTTGCTCGCGACCGCAGCACCTCAAAACTTCTTACGATCATTGTATTAAGTACAAAAGGAGATTTATGCAACTCAGAGAAAATACGCAAGAATTACATTATAAATTAGACAGAGAAGTTTTGATACGGCGAATAACAGAACGCATTCGCCAATCTCTAGAATTAGAAGATATTTTAACCAGTACGGTAGCAGAAGTGCGGTCTTTTTTGAAAACAGATCGCATTATGATTTATAGGTTTAGTGCCGACGGAAGTGGAGAAGTTGTCGCTGAGTCAATTAATAACAACCGTCTCCCTTCATTGAAAGGACTGCACTTTCCAGCAGACGACATTCCCGCGAGCGCCAGGGAGATGTATGTCGCTTTGCGCCAGCGGACAATAATAGATGTTAACTCAGGAACGATCGTCACGAGTCCCCTAGATGCTGCAGAGACCGGTCAACCTTTAGTAAAGGAAGAGATGCACTACCGATCGCTCGATCCTTGCCACACAGCTTACCTGATGGCAATGGGAGTGCAATCTTCTTTAGTCGTGCCGATTTTGCACCGCAGGATCGCGTCGGAAAACAGCAAAACAGATATTTGCGAGGCGGCTACGTGTCTGACTCGATACGAACCAGGAAATAATCAAAAAATTCACATCGAACTGTGGGGACTTTTAGTGTCTCACCACTCTGCGACCCTCAATATTTCACCAGCAGATTTAGAAGTAGTTCAGCTCGTATCAGATCAATTGTCTAGCGCTATAGCCCACGCGCTCCTCCTGCAGCAAACCCGCTCTCAAGCCGCCCGCGAAGCTACCGTGAGCCGCATAGCAGGCCTGTTGTACGGTCACGTCAACATTCAACTGCAGCAAGGTTTAGAAGCCACCGTCACCGCTTTGGGTGGCAGCGGTGGCAGACTCTATCTCAACCTGCCGAAAATCAACGGTGAAAAGTTATCCGCTCCCCAGATTGAGGGAGGATTGCCAACTGCTCCCGCCCACAGTAATGCTACGTTTGAACTGTTCACCACAGGAGAACAACCGACACTTCCCAATTGGGAAAAAGTTAAGGCTATCGAAGCTCATCCCCTCTGGCAGGAATGGCTAACCAAAGGATTTAAAAATAGTGAAGAACTTCCCAAAATTTCAACTTTTACTAAGGGTCAATTCCCAGTTTTGATAATTATTGACTTATACAAAGAACCTCTATTTAGAGTTTTAATTCCCGCTTTCCAATCTACGAAAATTAGGGGTTTGCTGGTAATTCCCCTCCACTATCAACAACAAGTAGTCGGCTGTTTGACCATTTTTCGCAATGCAATAGATACCGAAAAGATGTGGGCGGGGCGGTTTGACAGCAGCGTGGCACAAACCCTTCCCAGACAATCCTTTGAACTCTGGCGAGAAATAAAAAAAGGTCAGTCGCCCGAGTGGAAGTACGATGAAATTGAGCAAGCTTTAGCTATAGGCAGCCAATTTTGTTCGGCAATTGGGCAGTACGTTCTTTATAAAGAAGTGCAAACCCTGAATGCCAACTTGGAGCGCCAAGTTCAAGAACGCACCGCTCAATTGCAACAATCCTTGGACTTTGCCAAAGTATTGACGCGAGTTAGAGACCAGATTCGCAGCACCTTAGATTTAAAAATCATACTGCAAACTATTGTGCGAGAAGTCAGAGTTTTGTTGGATACCGATCGCACGGTAATCTACCAATTTGCAGCAGATAAACAGGGCGAGGTAGTTGTCGAAGCTGTTTGCGGCCAGTGGCGGTCGATTTTAGGTATCACATCTCCACAAGAATGCTTTCCCGAAGGCTCAGACTGCTTTTATGGAGCCGGACGGGTGCGAGCAATTAATGATATTTATACTGAGGATTTAACACCCTGTCACCGCGAATTTTTGGAAGAGTTGCAGGTGAGAGGAAGTTTAATTGTGCCGATGAGAGGCAAAGATTCCCAATTGTGGGGGTTGTTGATTGCCCATCAGTGTTCGGGGCCGAGAGTTTGGCAAACAGCAGAACAGGAATTGGTGCAACATTTAGCTGCTCAAGCTGCGATAGCCATTCACCAAGCAGAACTTTATCAACAAAGTCTCAATGCAGCAACTGCCGATCGATTAAAAGCCGAACAGCTAGCTAAAACAGTCACAGAACTGCACAATACCCAAGCCCAACTGATTCAAACCGAAAAAATGTCCAGTCTCGGACAACTTCTGGCCGGAGTCGCCCACGAAATCAATAACCCCGTTAACTTTATCTACGGCAATCTGTCCCACGCCAGCGAATACACCAAAGATTTGCTCTGCTTGGTGGAACTCTACCGCCAGCACTACCCCAATCCCAACCCAGAAATTAGCGAGTGCTCCGAAGCAATCGACATCGAATTTCTTGCCGAAGATTTGCCAAAAATTTTGGGTTCCATGACAGTCGGAGTTGAGCGAATCCGCCAGTTAGTTGTATCTTTGCGTAATTTTTCCAGGACGGATCAAGCCGAGAAAAAAGCCGTTGACATTCACGAGGGCATCGACAGTACCCTGTTGATTTTGCAGCACCGGATCAAAGCCAATTCCGATCGCAACACCGTAGAAATTATTAAAGAATACGCCAATTTACCCTTAATAGAATGCTATGCCAGCTCGCTCAATCAAGTATTTATGAATCTGATCGGTAATGCCCTTGACGCCCTAGAAATGGGAAAAAAAGATCTAGGGATGAATCTTCCCTTGAAAGCGACAAGTGCAGCGGCAACACATTTAAGCTCACAAATACTGCCTATCGAGTCAGGAGATATAAATGCGACCACCGAGTGTTTGATTCCTGATTTTCCATCCCCTTGCATCCGGATTCGCACTGAATTAATCAATGAAAAAACGGTAGGAATTTGCATTGCCGACAATGGTCACGGCATCCCACAAGAGTTAATCTCTCACATATTTAATCCGTTTTTTACTACTAAACCCGTAGGTCGGGGCACGGGTTTAGGACTGTCTATCAGTTACCAAATTGTAGTTGAGAAACACCAAGGCGTACTAAAGTGTGTTTCTGTACCCGGTCATGGTACAGAGTTCTGGATCGAGATTCCCCTGAATTAGGTAGAACAACCTAAAAAACTCACCACCCAGAGTCCCGACTTCTTTAATAAGTCGGGACTATAACATCGGGCATCAAGAAATTATTTTCTCTTCATCGCAGAGAGAGATAATTCGATTCACAAAAGCTTTTAGCTCTGGACAAGCTTGAATCGCAATCATCAGATCGTTGTTTTTCAAAATAGCCATTCCATCAATCACTTTGTTATAGTCTTTTCCGCGTTTTCCAGAGCTAAAAATCTCCTTAATCCAATAGTAAGGTGGCTTTTGATGATTCACTGTTTCAGGCGAACCGCTAGGAGCAGAAAGGTTGTGTTTCGCTAGCTTCTGGATAGTTGTCCAGTAGGGAAGAAGCCATGCTTCAAAATCATGTGATGCTGTGTGAGGATAGAATTTTGGGTTTTTACCTACCCATGTCCTCATTTTCTCTTTAGCATCATTGGCGTCTTTAAAGTCCGGTTTTCCGGTATAAACGTCTGTAAGTGCAATTACAGCATCATAGCCATCATTATCGAGGAGAGTTTCAACTATTTTCTTGAGTTTCCCTTCCTTGGGAATTCCACCATGTTGTGGTTTAAAGTCTAGTCTGGGCATTTTTTGCTCTAAACGACTTTGCAGAAACTCATGAAGCTTCTTTCTAAATGCCATTTCAGTAGCACCTTCAACCAAAATAGCAATTCTCATGGACGGCCACCCATCACATTCATTTCCCAAACCTGGTCAAGACTGTAATCTTCTAACCATTTATCCAGGTTAAAAGTGTCACCCCACCTCATTTTTGCCTCCCCTTCTTCCAAATCGCAGACCAAAATCTCGCTTGGATCGAGAAATCTGATGAGTCTATCTGAGTGTGTGGCAACTATCAGTTGAGTGTGTTTTGAAGCTTCTCTCATTAGATAAACTAAGTGTCTTAAGAGTTCCGGGTGTAGGCTAACTTCGGGTTCATCTAGCAACGTAATAGTTGTTAAAGTTTGACTTTGCAGGAGCGCAACTAACCAGAGGAAGCGCAGCGTTCCTTCTGATAGCTCATGGACATAGAAAGGCTGAGGAAAATTCCTATCTGTCCAAGTCATAGACATAGTTCCTGCGGCAACCGGAGGAAAGTTTAATCGCTCGAAATCTGGAAAGGCAGCAGAAATGATATTTTCAACCATTTCAAAACTGTCTCGATCGGTTTCCCGAAGGTCATAAAGACAGGAAACCAGGTTTTCACCGCTTGCTCCAGGCAACTTTGCAGGGCGCATTGCTTGAGGTAGACGAATTGGACTTTTCTCTGAAACATCGAGTGCTCCATAATATGTGCAAGAAGCAAGGCTCTTTCTCAGGTTCTCTGGTTCGCGATACATTTTAGGAACTTGAGAAAGGGATGTTTCAAGAGGATTGTGATCCCAACTCGGTCTCACAAATCCTCTGCTTTCTTCTTGAGAATATTTAATATCCAAACCTTGTGATTCAATATACTTGAATGGTTCAGCTCTGTGGGGATTTCTCTGCTGTGTTAAAGATTCGTCTCTAACTTCATAAGATAAACCTTTAGGTGACAATGTTAAGCTGTACTTCAAAGGTTGTTCCTTTGGCACTTGCATTGAAATTTCAATTTCAAGTTCTTGTACTTTACCTCTGGTCAAAATTTCATTTAAGCCACCTTTAAGTTGCAATAAATTCTGTAAATTTCCACTTGCTGAAGCGGCTAGTATTGAAAGAACATCTAAAAAAGAAGTTTTTCCGGCTCCGTTTGCACCAATCATGACGATGAGATTTCTCATCTCAAGCTCAATATTTTGAAGACGCCGAAAACCCCTTACTGATATATTTTCAAATCTATTCATATTCTGTCCTTAAATAGTGAAACTAGCCTAGACACATATATTGAGACTAGGCTAAGTATATCTGCCTTAGATACTTTAGAGGTTTAGTAAAGCCAGATGGGTGTATGAAACGGTCTGCATCCCTTGGGTTGACGCAGCATGAAAAGTCGTTGGAGCAGACCGATGTCGTTCACAAGCCTTTAAGGCAAGATTAGCTTCACCAGCACAGAACCGATCGAGCCGAGAAGACTCATAAAGTTGCCACCGCCGCCCGTGCGGGGTTCCGTAGGCTTTTGACGCGCAACAATGGCTTCGGCTAACTGCTTTGACAAATCCTGACCTTGGGGATTTCCTTGAGCTGCAAAGAGTTTGTTTGCTCGATCGGCGTCTTGAGTCGCGCCGGTGAAGTCTCCCAAGTCAGCGCGAGACATACTGCGCGCAAAATAAACGGCTGCTAAATCCGATTTCAGATTCAGCGCTTGATTGTAATAATCAATGGCGTTTCTGTAGTTTCCTGCTTGAGCTTCCAGCACTCCCAAGCGGTAGAAGTCTTCAGCGGTGCCTATATTGGTTGGCATTCCTCTAACTCCGAGCAGTTGCGCGTTATTTAAATTGGCGCCTTGCAAATTGGCGTCGCTGAGATAGGCACTTCTCAAGTCAGCACCGCTGAGGTTAGCTCCGCTGAGGTTTGCCCCTGTCAGGTTGACGCCAAACAGGCTGGTGCCGCTGAGGTTCGCACCGCTGAGGTCAGCCCCGGTCAGGTTGGCTCGGCTGAGGTTAGCCAACCTCAAGTCAGCACCTTTGAGATTGGCTCCTGTTAAATTGGCTAAAACCAAGCCTGCACTGCTGAGTTCGCAGTTGGGGCACTGTCGGGTGGCGAGTAATTGTTGCGTGTGTTGGATGTTCTCGGCGGGTGCAGGAGCGATCGGGGCGATCGAGCTCAGCAGCGTTACAGCAGCGAGGATTCTGAGTTTCATTTTAACCGTCCAAAATCCAAAATATTAAATCTAAAATAGCTTTTCTCGAAGCAATTGAAAATCACCATAACACAAGTTCACCCAACAAATCTTTTGACTCGCCCTATCTAGGAGTTCTGTACGCCATCAGCACCCTACATTGAAGTTCTCGGCCTTACCTGAGTGTCAAATAAACACTTCGCTGCCAATAAATTAGGGTAATGAAAACTTCATTACCCTTTAGCCGCTGTTCTCGGCAACCATAAAAATTAACAAATAAATTAGTCGTGAATCGTGCCGTCGGGCATCGTTGTACCCTTAAGATATACTCCGCTCAGGTTAACTTTTGTAAGGTTTGCTCCCAACAGGTTTGCTCCGCTTAAGTCTGACGCACTTAAAATCGCTTCAGTCAAGTCTGCCCTAATTAAACTCGCCCCCATTAAGTCGGCTCCGCTAAGGTCTACTTTGCTCAAGTTTGCGCCAATTAAATCGCATTCTGTGAGCACCGCCCTACGCAAGTTTACCCCGTAAAGATTTACTCCGTGCAAGTCTGCACGGCTAAGTGTGGCGCGAGATATGTTGGCTCCAATTAAAGTTGCTTGGATCAGGGAAGCTCCGCTCAAGTCTGCTTTGCTGAGGTTTGCTCCCATCAACTCAGCTCGATTCAGGTTAGCTTCAACTAAAAGTGCTTCTGTGAGGTCCGCTCCACCTAAGTCTGCTCTTCTCAAATTAATTTTGCACAAATTGGCTTTGCCAAAGTTGACTCTGTTGAGTTTCGCTTTGCTGAGATTGGCTCCAATCAGGTCGGCTTCATACAGATTGGCTCCAATCAATTCTGCTTCGTAGAGGTAGACCTCGTGCAGGTAGACCCCGCTAAAATTTCTTTCTCCTATTGCGTATAGCTTGAGCAGTTCGTCAACGTTCATTGTGGCTTCTCTACACCTTTTAAATGAAGAATACTGTCAGCAAGCTGGTTGCACCGGATGTTCTGCAATTTTAGATTCTGAAATATTCACACCCAGCCTGAAACTTCCCTCAATATGCAAGGTTTGAGTACAAATTAGATGGTTTGGTGAGGGTGAAGCACAAAGCTGCATTATTTTTCCCATTGGGAAAAAAATAATATTTAAAAATTTTAACAGCAAGTTTGAGCGCACTTCGTAACTAAATCCCCAAGATTCTACGTGGAAACTCCGCTCAAACCCATAACTTTTTGTGGGTAGTTGAGCTTACTGAGTAGCAATGTGACCAAGATCACAAGGCACTGTTAGTACGATCACATAGAAACCACCCTTTCGATCACAGCAGGCGGGCAAAAATAGCCGATACTTATACTGTAATGCTGAGAAATTGACAATGCCACTCTCGTCGTGTTTTACTCAATTGGCGATAAAGCCAGTAGTTTCACAGATACTTGCCCGCCGCAAGAAAGTCGGTGGCAACGTCACTCGGCGCTACCCGCTCTGACCGATGAGAGTGCTGATATCTAAGGATTTTTCGCAAAGCGAATGCCAAAAATGCACTTCGGGGAATAGGGGAATGTCTGTATAAAAATGCGATCGCTGGTGTACAGACATTCGCTTGTTTGCTAGCACCTAATGACTAAAAATCGCTCATACGTTCGCAAAAAATACCAATAAATACCAGGAAAACCATGATAGATGTTTAACAATAAGAGAATAAATGGTATTCCTTAAGAGTCACCTACTGCCGCTAATGTTGTCGATCGGTTAACGGCTATCAGTATTAGCAATGACGCTTGTCCATCAAATACAAAACTGACCCAGAAACCGGGTTTTTTACAAAAAAAATCGTTGCAACCTTGCTCCAGGTTAAAATAATCCGGTTTCTGAGCGTCCCAGTGCCTCCAGGAAGGAAAAAGTTTAATGAGAACGATCACTTTTGTATTGCTTCAGGGCAAACAAAAGGTCAGCATTTAGGATAGGAGCAGCTTTTGCTCCCTTGTCAAAAAAATGTATTGTAGAACGCGAATCGTGAGGTAATTGATATGGCTGGAGTATGTAAACTTAGCATCACAGAGACAAGTGAAGAGCTAAAAAACCTGTTAACTGAACAAAAAACGGCAAGCGGCTTTCAAAAAATTCAAGCACTTTACCTGTTCAAAATTTGTCATGTTAAAACAGTTAAAGAATTGGCAATGACAATCGGGGTCAATCGAATTACAGTGCAGCGGTGGCTGAGAAAGTACCGCTCTGACGGACTCGAAGGACTCCTCGAAACAAAGCACAGCGGCGGCCGCAAGCCGGCCATTCCTCCTCTGGCCCGCGCTAGTTTGGCAATGCGCCTCAGCGATCCCCAGAAAGGCTTTAAAAGCTATGGAGAAATTCAAGAATGGTTGCAGCAGGAATACAGCATTGAAGCTTCTTATAAAGCGGTTTATGCAACAGTCAGATACCACCTCAAAGCCAAGCTGACGAAAGTCTAGACAGTTCATAACACGTCGGATTAATCACCGCTCATCTAATGGTTTGCAATCAGCCTTTGAAGATTTGGAGGACTTGCGCAGTCACGACCAACCAGACTCATTCTTTTTTAACAAAACTCGCTCTCATAAACTGCAGAGCATCTAAATTATGTGTTGTGGCAATGAGGATGAGGGGGAGAAAATTTGATTTTTTTCCCACGTTTTTGAAAGATGCTTAGCTTAAAAAAGGAGGCATAAATCATAGCTTGCAACTTTTGTCTAATTTGCAGGTTTTGTTATATGGATGTAAAAATTGGCAGAGGCTAAGGTAAAAACCGATCCAAAGCCGCTTTCAACTCTTCGATTTCCGTATCGATATTGCCTTCTTTAGCAGCTCTGGCAATGCACTCAGTTAAATGTTCGTCAAGAATGATTCTCGCCACGCGATCGAGCGCGCCTCGAACCGCAGCAACTTGCACGAGAACTTCTGGACAGGGACGGTTTTCTTGTACCATTGTTTTAATGCCGCGGACGTGTCCCTCAATCCGAGACAAGCGATTTACCAGCCGCCGCATCGATTCTTCATCGTGATGGTGAGGGTGGGCTGATTTATCGTCGTGATGGTGGTGGGAATTTGAGGGCAAGGATTTGTCAGTAGAAGTATCAGATAGAATCATTGGGGTTACGAAGGAAATTTAAAAGTTAGAATTCAGAATATGTTGAGTTGGTGCGGGCTGGTGACTCATGTATTGTAACTGTCAAAATATATTTAGGATCTTCATAGTGGCAGATTATTGAGTCCACACGATCGCACACGTTTACCAGACTAACCCAGACTAACAAAGATTGACGCTATGCGACTATTTAAGTTTTTTCGCCCCGCACCTCGAACTGGTGCTCGTTGGTTCGCACTAATTTTAGGAATGACGATCGCCCTGAGTGCTTTAACAATCAATGCTGCACCCGCTGCCGCCGTTGATGGCAGCAATCCGCCCAACTTACAGTTCCAGAATTCCACAGCCACCGCTGCGAATCCGCAACTGTTAGCGCTGCGGAGTCCTGAACTCCCAGGGGATACCGGCAGTTTTGTGACGGCGGCTGTCGATCGAGTTGGGCCGGCAGTTGTCCGCATTGATACCGAGCGCACTGTCAGTCGCAACCTTGACCCCTTAATGGAAGACCCCTTCTTCCGTAGATTTTTGGGAGAAGATTTACGCAGCATGACCCCCAGACAAGAACACTTACGCGGTCAAGGTTCCGGCTTCATCATTGACAAAAGCGGGATTGTTTTAACCAACGCTCACGTAGTTGACAAAGCCGATCGAGTGACTGTCACCTTAAACGACGGCAGGACATTTCCAGGAGAAGTGCAAGGTACTGACGAAGTAACAGATTTGGCTGTTGTCAAAATTAATACTAAGCAATTAGACTTGCCGACTGCCACCTTGGGAGATTCCGACGCGGTGAAAGTGGGAGATTGGGCGATCGCCGTGGGGAACCCCCTGGGATTTGACAACACCGTCACCTTGGGCATTATCAGCACCCTCAAACGCTCCAGTGCAGCCGTCGGCATTCCCGACAAGCGGCTCGATTTCATTCAAACCGACGCCGCCATCAATCCCGGCAATTCCGGCGGCCCGCTGTTAAACAGCAGAGGAGAAGTGATTGGCATCAACACGGCGATTCGAGCTGATGCAATGGGTATAGGCTTTGCGATTCCGATCGACAAAGCTAAGGCCATCTACGCGCAGTTAGCCAAGGGAGAACAAGTCAGCCATCCGTTTTTGGGAATTCAGATGATTGCTTTGACTCCTGAAATGGCCAGAGAGAATAATTCTGACCCCAATGCTCCTTTGATTGTCCCGGAAGTTAAGGGAGTGTTAGTAATGCGAGTTGTGCCCAACACCCCTGCTGAGAAAGCAGGCCTTCGCAAAGGCGATGTGATAGTTCAAATTGACGGTGAGGGAGTGACTGAGGCCGAACAGTTGCAAAGTTTGGTGGACAACAGCGAAATCGGTCAAATTCTGAAACTGAAAGTGCGCCGCGGTTCCCAGATTAAAGAAGTAGCCGTTCAAACTGCTCAACTTATGGATTTTTAAAAGTGAAGGGGAAGGGGGGAAACTGTTAAAAACCACATAAAGTTTGTAGTGAGGATTTTAGTCAAATCTTAATATTTTTAGGTAAGCTTTTGTGCAATTAAATTGTATGTTGAGTGCGGGCTCTCCTGCCCACCTCACAAGAGTAAAAAACTCTTTTACCATGCAATTTAAAGCACAGCTTAATAGCGACTAAAATCCTCACTACAAACCAGTTTTATTATTGGTGATTTATATGACACGTGTTCAACTTGCCTATCCCAAAATTCCCGATAGTAAAAATTGCCCTAATGAACAATGTATAGCTTTTGAGAAATACGATGGCAATAATTTGCATTGGGTTTGGGAAGTTGAACTTGGTTGGTATGCTTTTGGTACGCGCCGCAATAGATTTGATTTGGATGAGATGGGAATTGCAGAATTTAATGCTGCACATCCAGGTTTAGAAGCAGCACCGGAAATATTTAAAAGAGACTTGGCTAGTCCCTTAGAGTCTATATTTCGAGAGAACGAACAGTATCACTGCGCTGAAATTACTGTGTTTACAGAGTTTTTTGGTGCTAACTCGTTTGCCGGAATGCACCAAAAGGACGATCGCAAACAACTGGTGATTTTTGATGTGGAAACCGAGGGCGGTATGGTTGTTCCCGATCGGTTTATTCAAGATTTTGGTAAATTAAATATTGCGCGAGTGATTTATCGCGGCAAACTGACGGGGAAGTTTATGGATGATATTCGCCAGGGGAAATACGGTGTGGATGAAGGTGTTGTGTGCAAGGGAGGCAGCAATGGTAATAATCTGTGGATGGTGAAGATTAAGACTGATGCATATATGCAGAGATTGCAGGAAGCTTTTAAGGATGATTGGGAAAAATACTGGGAGTAATATCAAACTTATAGATCAACTGTCACAAGCCAAAGTGGAAGATATCGGCAATCCCCTTGGGTTGACAATACCGTTGCGTAAGTCATGAGGAATTAAAGTATATTGGTCATATCAATAGACAGCCAATAAAAAACTCAAGGAAAATTTAGTTATGACATCTGTGCAGCTTGAAAAAAAAGCCATGACTGAAGAAGATGTGGCAAAGTTATGGGAAGCCTTCAAAGTATTTGACGCGGACGGGAGCGGTGCTATTTCATCAGAAGAACTGGGTCAAGTGATGCGATCGCTAGGCCAGAGTCCTAACGAAACCGAGCTGCGCGACATGATCAAAGAAGTGGACGTAGACTTGTCGGGCAGTATCGATTTTGATGAATTCAAAATGCTGATGGTGTCCCAGCAGGGCGATCGCCAGAGTCGTCTCAAACTGGCATTTAGTGTATTTGATGAAAACGGTAGCGGTCAAATCACCAGAGACGAGCTGCACGGCGTGATGAGCCAATTTGGGCTGACAGACCAAGAACTCGATGAGATCATCAAAGAGGTAGACCATGACGGCGATGCCTCAATTGACTTTAAGGAATTCTGCAAACTGGTACCGGATGAGTCCGAGATCGCAACAGGATATCAAGACTCGCCGGTTCCGGTTGTCAGTACACAGACAACGGAGATTTCAGACAGTACAGCGGCTGCGATCGCAACTACAGCAACTGCTATCAATGAGGCAGCTTCTGCCACTATTGAACCTAATCTAGAAGAAGCACCCACCGATAGCAATCCAGAAATAGCGCGCCTAAAAGAACTACTCGCCCAACACCCACAAGCTGAGAAGAAGCGCGGTACGTCCCGCTTGCAGATGCAGATTGGTTTGTTTCGTCTGATCCAGGGAGCAGCCTACCGCTGCTTCCGCGAGAGTTTCTCGGCCAACCACGAGACTCACCTGCGCGTGAGAAACTTGCCATACAGAATCGCTGATTTTGTGCAATTTGTCAGATGTGCGATCGGGCTTTATAAAGGATTGGGTGTAGTAGAGTCGGCGTGCAACCCTGTACTGGATGCAGTAGTTAAATCGCTCGAAGATGAATATGCCCGACTGCAAGATCGCATCAAAAACTGGAAGACTATAGAAAAAACTCCAGAAATGTTGGCAGAACAAAAAGCCATGTTGGAGGCGCGGGGTAAGTCTGCAACTGCCAAGGAAAAGTTTGCCGCAGGAGTCGAGTTTGCCATCACCATCAAGAAGAAAAGTCTCAACTTGCGTGACATCGCCGAGGGTGTGCTTGCCATCAACGAACTCAACCGATTGAGAAAAATGGAACTGAGTGAGGAAATGGCACCGCCACCAGCCAAATCTGAGGGAGATCCCAAAGAGTACCTGAAGAAGTGGAACCGCGTCATCCTCTCGGATGCCTCAGAAGAAATCGATGGTGCGATGATGCCAGTCGCCTATTGGTATGAAGACTTTATGCCGAAGCTGCTAGCTGCCTTCAGCGTCAGCACAGCAGCAGACATCCCCTTCAACACGGTGCCTGACGAAGCGGCTTTAAACCAGTGGTACGAAGCCACCAAGGCGTCAGGGGAATTTGGGCGCTATGGGGCGGATGTTGCAGAAGGCTTTCCCAAATGCGCTCCAAAACAGAAGTTGATGCTTCAACAGGCATGGCGCTTGACGCACAACTACCTGAATGGGGTACAGAAACGGCGGGAACGCTTGGAGTTTGGGCGCGAGTCTGGCGAACTCTCGCAATATGTATCGTTCATTGACGTTTATATTGATCGCAGTGAAATAAAGAATTCACAAATGCGCGTCAGCTTCCCTTACTATATTGGCCCTGCGGTGTGGCGTTTCTTCCACACTACGGCTGAAATCGTCTCTACCAAGACCTCCCAACAGCAAAAAAGTCTGGTGGCCGTCTTCAAGGACTTCTTCAAGCTGTTTGCCACTATGTATCCCTGCCCCTACTGCCGCCACCACCTCAACGCCTACGTGGTGCAGAATAAAGAGGTGGAAATGTACCCTGTGGAGTACCTCGTGCTTGGGCGCGATCCGCGTCTGAATAACTTTGAGGTATCAATGGAGGCGAAGTTGTCCACCGTAGTAGATGGCGCTTCCTTGCGCTTATTCTTCTGGAAGCTGCACAATACTGTCTCCTCATCAATTGCGCGATCGGAGGAGTGGTATCACAAGGATGAGAAAGCATTTTATACCACTCGTTATTGGCCCAGCATTGACTCTGAGCTAGCACGAGCCAAAGCCCTCAAACACATTAGCATTGCCACCGATCGGATGTACCGCCTCTACGGTATGCTCAAGCCCGCGGCACGACTGACAGGGGTGAGAGCAACATTGCAAAAGCTGTTGGATAAGAGGGATGAGGAAGGCATCAAGGAGGCGTGCTTAGTTGCCCAAGATTACATCAAGGAGTTGGAGGAGGCGATCGTCACCGGACAATTCCTACAAGAGACATATTACTTTGACCCTGACCTTGTGGATCAAGCTCCAGTCTTTAGTCCTGAAGAAGAGGAGTTTGCTCGCAGCGGTGTGTTCGTAGAGGTTGCTTAGATATCAGTCAGTAAAAAGTTAAGTTTAAAAGCTTAACTTTTTACCCCTTCAAAATTTCGAGAGAACGAACAGTATGACTGTGCTGAAATTACTGTGTTTACAGAGTTTTTGGGTGCTAATTCGTTGGCCGGAATGCACAAAAAGGGCGATCGCAAACAACTGGTGCTTTTTGATGTGGAAACTGAGGGCGGTATGGTTGTTCCCGATCGATTTATTCAGGATTTTGGTAAATTAAATATTGCGCGAGTGATTTATCGCGGCAAACTGACGGGCAAGTTTATGGATGACCTTCGCAAGGGGAAATACGGTGTGGATGAAGGTGTTGTGTGCAAGGGAGGCCGCACTTCTAATAATCTGTGGATGGTGAAGATTAAGACTGATGCGTATATGCAGAGATTACGGGAAGCTTTTAAGGAGGATTGGGCAAATTACTGGGAGTAATATCAAATCTGAAGAGTAACTTTTATCGGCTAGTTTTGTAATATGGTGCGTTGCAGCCAGGTAAGTATAGATTGGATCGGGTGGGGGTGTTGAGTTGAGAAAGTGGGAATGATGGGATGGGGTGAGTCGGTGATGAGGCAGATTGTAGCGTCAAAGCGTGTGAGGGCATCCAGAAAAGTTTGGCTAAAACCTTGGGTAGCGGCGATCGCGTTTTCGTAGAAAATGAGGATGGGGCGTTTCTCCCAGTCTAAGAGTCGAGAGTAAATTTCCAGGTCGGTGAGGTTGGATTGACCGACTTGAGTGTAGAGAACGCAGTCTGGATTAGCACAGGCTAGGCTTTCTAGGGGAGGACAATGAGTGCTTGACATCTTTGCTGAGATTGTGCTATACCCCTACATAAGGTTCTGAGCAGACGTTCAGCGCCGGTTTTTTAGGTAGCGGGTTGTGCCCACTACACAAGTAAAAAAATGAAAGAGACTTTTGAATTCTCTCTTCCGCTAGAAGAGTTTCGTTCGCAGCCCGTTCCTGTTCAAGGTCTTGACAGGAAGGCTGTTGTGCTTTCAGACTGTTTCGTTGATGTTAATTCTCTTCCTGGTGAATTGCGGGAATGGCTTGAGGTTAATCCAAGGATTCCAAAGTTTACCAGCAAAAACAAGCTAGCCGGAACTGTAGCTAAAGCGATTGTCAAGACGCTGCAAGAAGAACCTGAGAGGTTTGCCCTAAAGAATCAAGGAATCTATATCAGTGTGGATTCGGCTATACACCAAAAGCAGCCTGGTGGCAATGGGCTATTGACTCTAATTCTGACTGATAAGAAGCGCCACGGGGTCATAAATGGAGGACACACTCTCAGGGCTATCCTCGAAGCGAGCGAAGCGCGAGACAGCAGTTCCTCTGCAAGTGCTGCCTATGTACGCCTTCATATCTATCAGCTTAAAGATGAAGTTGATATTGACATGATTGCAGACATGGCAGAGGGGTTAAACCGCAGCCTTCAAGTTGACGATCCTAGCCTAGAAAACCTGAAAGGCTCCTTTGATCAGATCAAGGAAGTCTTGAAGGATAAGCGCGGGGCCGATCAAATCGCATATCAACAAGGTCATACTGGCAATGTAGATGTTGTTGAAGTCCTGACTCTGTGCAGTTTGTTCAATCTCAACAAGTATCCTAACCGACGCACACATCCTTATGGGTTGTTTGGACATCGAAAGGCAGTTCTTGATACCTTTCTAGATGACATTAACAGTTCTGATTCTGCATTTGGGAGGATTTTGCCCAAACTGCATGAGATTCTGGCATTTTCTGAACGGGTACAACAGTTTTTGGCTCCAGACTTGGGCAGAATCAAAAAAAGCAATCGCCCGAAGGACAAGCGGATTGGTTCCGAGATCAACAAGCGAGACGGCTATTTCATCTCAGGGGAATTAGCAGAACTGCCTTTGGGATTTACGTACCCCCTTGTTGCATCTTTCAGGGCAAATGTTTGTCCTGAAGCATGGAAAAATGGACAATTTGAATGGCTTGAAGATCCAGAGAGTTTGTTGAAAGAGTACGGTAAGGAGCTAGCTGCTGTTGTTAAACAGGAGTATTCCGATAATAAGGGAAAACCTGCGGAGGTTGGACGCAAGGAAGCTGCTTATCGTGGTTGCTACAACATCATTACTATTGCCTTAGCAGAGCGTGGTAAGTGGCAACCGCAAGCTGGTTAAGCCTTTTTAGCCCTTCTACTCATTGGAAGCCCTGATAAAATCAGGGCTTTTCTTTGAATAAAGACTAGGCGTTAAACGAGGAGAAATACTTACAACCCACATTCCGCAGATATTTAAGCAGAGAGAAAGGAAGATAGATTCGGCAACACAAAACCCCCAAACGATTGCTG
>NZ_JAUBQS010000148.1:0-2763 GCF_036701355.1 Microcoleus sp. Pol12B3 | reverse complement strand
TTCGTTCGCTCAATTCTGGGATCTTCTAAGTCGGCAAAATGGTCGGCGATGGTGATTTTAGGTTTGAGTTTCATACAAGTAAACTCTAATTAAATGTTTTTTGGATACTCAAGAATTCTCCTCCAATATACCAGATTCTGTTAACATAAAATTTAGATGCGTTCGCCCTGGGTTCTACTGCACCTCTCCCAAGTCCTAATAATCAAGGGGATTATATAGGAAGAACTTATCATACTTATTGGGAAGTAGTAGACTCAGACCCAAAGGGGTTAAATTGTCGCATGAATTCTTCTTTTGAAGAATTTATGCGTGTTGACAACCGCACTCCATTTGATGTTTTTAATTGGTCTGTAGTTGGTGTTTTAAAACAGGGACAGCGTTTTGAAAGCTTTCCTGGTAATGCTGGTGTTACTTTCCGTGATACCAGGGGTTTACCTTGGCTTTTTGTAGGAAAAACCTACACTGCTGGTGCGGCGCAAGGTTATTTTATTCGCGCTAATAGTCAATTTGTCAAACCAATACAGATGTCATCGACTCGCGTACAACCCCAAGCGAGTCAACCGCTCACAAGTTCGACAGCACTACCGATGAAGCTTGGTTTTGACGAAGGATTTGGATCGATTGTAGTACCAGAAAGCGATACCAGAGCATCGGCCTATGGAGGACGCTTAAGGCGATATGATGTTCACATTGCTAAAATGTTTGAAGTCACTCACTTTATGTGTCAGGAGGGAACTTTAACACCCGGTATTATATGGAATTACGAGGCTGGAGGTGGCACGATTAATATGGGAAGTTTTGTAATAACCTGCCGACTTGCTAATCAAATAGCTAGTCCCTATGGTTTAGGTAAATCCGAACCTACGAATATTACTTTTTCGGCTGGTGAAATCGGTCGCCCTGATGTCAGAAGTTTCAACATTCCTATCCTAAATATTACAGGTGATAAAGTACCACGCTGGATAAGTTTTGTGCAGGGATTTTAGCCAGTGAGGAGGTAGGGCGATCGCAGAAAATAGGCTCTACTGTCACTTAGAGCAATGTACCTTGATAAAATAGTTGAGAGGAGTTTATGAATATAGATGAAAACGAACTGAAACAACTTTATTCAGAAGGCAGAAGAGATTTTCATGGTTGTGACTTAAGCGATGCTGATTTGACAGAGATCGATCTGAGCTTTGCTAATCTAAGTGGTGCAAATTTGAGCAATGCAAACTTAAACTATAGCAATCTAAGCTATACTAATTTAATCAGCGCTCAATTAAGAGGGGCATCTATTATAGAGGCTAATCTGAAATGGTCAGATATTATTTATGCAGACTTGAAAGATACAAATCTTGAAGGAGCAGATCTAGATTGGGCTAATCTTAGAGGCGCTAACCTTACCAATGCTTACCTAAAAAAAGTAAAAAATATCGAAAGGGCTGATATAACCGATGCTATAGGATTAGAAAAACCCGAGCACATCATTCGGAAAATAGAAGAAAAGAATATATATCAGCTAAATCTATTTTTTCCCGACGACAGAGTTATATCCGATTACAAAAAACAAAAAAATGAACCAAAGTATCAAGAGAGTTGTAATAAAAAACCTCCAGCAGCTTTATGGCCAAATATTTCAATACATACTAAAACACAGGGAATTCTGGCACAGATAGGACAAAAATTAGGCCATAAAGTATGGATTGCGGGAAACGATCACTCAAAGGAGTATATATTCGGAGAGCATAGATTGCGGGACAATACTTGCGAGGACTCTAGGCTCGGTAAGCTTAAGGAGTTAACAATGGAAGAATTCCCTGTTGGTGGATTAGACAAAAAGGTTGAAAAAATTAGTAAATTAATTGATGTAATATGGCTAGATACTCAGTTTAAAATAGTAGCATTATTTGAAATTGAATGCACTACTGCTATCCACTCTGGGCTATTGCGTATGGGTGATTTTGTGGCTAATGTCAAATTAAATACCCTAACATTTATCGATCCCAATTTTCCCATTTATATCGTAATTCCTAAAAAACGAAAGATGCATTTACAAACCTAATTATCTCGACCCATATTTCAATATCTTGAATTGCACAAAAGTTGTAAAGGTATTTATATAGAAGATAGAGAGAGAGGTTGGGAAACTATTATCAAGCAAAGAATAGACCCAAATATTATTGATAGTATAGCCTATAGATTTTAGTAAGTCCTTACTTAGTAGAGTGCATCACCTCCGATAATCTATTTGATAATAATCTCAATTGGACGCACTTACATCTAAGCCTTGTGATTAAAATATTTTTATTTATCGTTATCATTGATTAATTTTTTATCAAACTCAATATCACCATCTGCGCCTTAAGCGGAATTGGTAAAAGCAATGTCGCCCTCAAACTCATCGAACTAACTCAAAGCGAATTTGATTATATTATTTGGTTAAGTCTCGCTGATAAACCCACACTTTCAACCGTCGAAACCGAACTCAAGCAATTTTTTGGGCGATTGCCACAACCCCCATTACCCACAGTCATCGATTATTTTCGATCTTCTCGCTGTTTAGTAATCCTTGATGACGTACAAAATATTTTTAAAAGCAGTCAATTAGCCGGTCAATATTTAGCCGGCTCTGAAGATTATGGCAAATTTTTCAAACAAATTGCCACATCCTCTCATCAAAGTTGTTTAATCCTCCTCAGTTGGGACTGGAGTTTAGACTAACAAGGGAAAGAAAAGGGAGCCTGTGATTGGCACAGGCTCCCTAAAGGCAGAAAATTGAGA
>NZ_JAUBQS010000147.1:0-2917 GCF_036701355.1 Microcoleus sp. Pol12B3 | reverse complement strand
ATCAAACAACATTTACAATGGAGAGTTTGATCCTGGCTCAGGATGAACGCTAGCGGCAGGCTTAATACATGCAAGTCGTGGGGCAGCAGGTTTGTAGCAATACAAATGCTGGCGACCGGCAAACGGGTGCGGAACACGTACGCAACCTCCCTCCAACTGGAAGATAGCCCACCGAAAGGTGGATTAATACTCCATAATATATTAGAGTGGCATCACTCCGATATTAAAGCTCCGGCGGTTAGAGATGGGCGTGCGTCTGATTAGGTAGTTGGCGGGGTAACGGCCCACCAAGCCTGCGATCAGTAGCTGATGTGAGAGCATGATCAGCCACACGGGCACTGAGACACGGGCCCGACTCCTACGGGAGGCAGCAGTAAGGAATATTGGTCAATGGACGCAAGTCTGAACCAGCCATGCCGCGTGAAGGATTAAGGTCCTCTGGATTGTAAACTTCTTTTATCTGGGACGAAAAAAGGCTATTCTTAGTCACTTGACGGTACCAGATGAATAAGCACCGGCTAACTCCGTGCCAGCAGCCGCGGTAATACGGAGGGTGCAAGCGTTATCCGGATTCACTGGGTTTAAAGGGTGCGTAGGTGGACATTTAAGTCAGTGGTGAAATCTTTGGGCTTAACCCGAAAACTGCCATTGATACTATTTGTCTTGAATTCTCTGGAGGTAAGCGGAATATGTCATGTAGCGGTGAAATGCTTAGATATGACATAGAACACCCATTGCGAAGGCAGCTTACTACGGAGACATTGACACTGAGGCACGAAAGCGTGGGGATCAAACAGGATTAGATACCCTGGTAGTCCACGCCCTAAACGATGATTACTCGACATTAGCGATATTACTGTTAGTGTCTAAGCGAAAGCATTAAGTAATCCACCTGGGAAGTACGACCGCAAGGTTGAAACTCAAAGGAATTGGCGGGGGTCCGCACAAGTGGTGGAGCATGTGGTTTAATTCGATGATACGCGAGGAACCTTACCTGGGCTAGAATGCATTTTGACCGCAGGTGAAAGCCTGTTTTGTAGCAATACACAATTTGTAAGGTGCTGCATGGCTGTCGTCAGCTCGTGCCGTGAGGTGTTGGGTTAAGTCCCGCAACGAGCGCAACCCCTATCTTTAGTTGCCATCAGGTAATGCTGGGAACTCTAAAGAAACTGCCGTCGTAAGACGTGAGGAAGGAGGGGATGATGTCAAGTCATCATGGCCTTTATGCCCAGGGCTACACACGTGCTACAATGGGGGGGACAAAGGGCTGCCACTTAGCGATAAGGAGCTAATCCCAAAAACCCTCTCTCAGTTCAGATTGGAGTCTGCAACTCGACTCCATGAAGCTGGAATCACTAGTAATCGTATATCAGCAATGATACGGTGAATACGTTCCCGGACCTTGCACACACCGCCCGTCAAGCCATGGAAGCTGGGTGTACCTAAAGTCGGTAACCGCAAGGAGCCGCCTAGGGTAAAACTAGTGACTGGGGCTAAGTCGTAACAAGGTAGCCGTACCGGAAGGTGCGGCTGGAATACCTCCTTTTTAGAGTACGCTTTTTTACTGCTGTTGCTTTTCTTCTTTCAAATATTAAGTTCTTATATGTATTATTCGGCCAGTTGCTATGGATTCGTAGAGGCCAATTGGCTATTGTTAAATAGATCCGTAGCTCAGCCTGGTTAGAGCACTACACTGATAATGTAGGGGTCCCCAGTTCAAATCTGGGCGGGTCTACAATAACCTCGGGGGGTTAGCTCAGTTGGCTAGAGCATCTGCCTTGCACGCAGAGGGTCATCGGTTCGACTCCGATATCCTCCACATTAAGTAGAATAAGTGAGAGGGTGCGGTTTTTAAAGTTCTTTCAAACATTAGATGTTGGCAACAGGCCAAAAGGATCGAATCCTTAACATCTGCAACTGTATCAGTTGTATTTCAATCTTGGTTCTTGAACCTTGATTCTCATACACTTTTACTTTAGCTCTTTGACATATTGGGAAAGCGAAATCAAATAACAAGAAGGTTATGACTCTTATGCAAGGTCATAACTGATAAATTTTTTAAAGCGAATAAGGGCGCATGGTGGATGCCTAGGGTCTGAGAGGCGATGAAGGACGTGGTAAGCTGCGATAAGCTTCGGGGAGCTGCACACAAGCATTATATCCGAAGATTTCCGAATGGGAAAACCCAGCACACTGAAGGTGTGTTATCCGAAAGGAAGCCAACCTCCTGAACTGAAACATCTAAGTAGGGAGAGGAAAAGAAAATAACAATGATTCCCTGAGTAGTGGCGAGCGAAACGGGAAGAGCCCAAACTTGAGCGGCGTGCCGCTTGAGGGTTGTAGGACTGCATTTAGAAATTCTCATCAAATTGAACCTTCTGGAAAGTTGGGCCATAGCAGGTGATAGCCCTGTAGATAGAAATTGAGAAGGACGAGCAGTATCCTGAGTAAGGCGGGACCGGAGGAATCCTGCCTGAATCTGCCGGCACCATCCGGTAAGGCTAAATACTCCTCAGACACCGATAGTGAACCAGTACCGTAAGGGAAAGGTGAAAAGTACCCCGAAACAGGGGAGTGAAATAGTACCTGAAACCGTACGCCTACAAGCGGTCGGAGTCCAGCAATGGATGACGGCGTGCCTTTTGCATAATGATCCTACGAGTTACTCCTCACTGGCGAGGTTAAGTTCTTAAGTAACGGAGCCGAAGCGAAAGCGAGTCCGAATAGGGCGCTTAGTCAGTGGGGGTAGACGCGAAACTTTGTGATCTATCCATGGGCAGGTTGAAGTTCTGGTAACACAGAATGGAGGACCGAACTCATGAGCGTTGAAAAGCTCTGGGATGACCTGTGGATAGGGGTGAAAGGCCAATCAAACTGAGAGATAGCTCGTTCTCCCCGAAATGTTTTTAGGAACAGC